>NZ_JBGLYK010000148.1:0-14867 GCF_047304025.1 Pseudomonas sp. Pseusp97
CCGGCAAACCCCCCCCCCGCTTCTCTCGGCCCGGCTTGGCGCGACACCCCCCCCCCACAACCCCCCCCCAACCCCCGGTCCCCCACAACCCCCGCTCCTACAGGTTGCCGGTTCCTTCTGCGCGAGGGCTCAGAAGTTGCGCCCCAGGTTGATGTACACCGCGTGCTCGCTCGCATCGTTCAGGCCGTAGCTGAAGGACAGCGGCCCCAGCGGTGTCTCGAAGCCCATGAGGATGCTGCCGGCGTTGACGTAGCCGGTGTCGTAGCTGTTGTCGTTGTTCCATACCCGCCCGCGCTCCAGGCTGCCGCCCAGGTAGAAGGGGAAGTCCAGCGGCAGGAAGGAACGCTCGGTCATGCGCCGGTAGTAGATGACCCGCCCGAGGCTGTAGTTCTGTCCGGACAGCGCGTCCTGGCGGTAGCCGGAGAGCTGCCGCGCGCCGCCGAGGAGGAAGCTCGACACCACCACGTCGGCGTCATCGAGGGTGCGACCGTAGCCCCCGCCCAGCACCCAGGTGTTCGGGCCGCTGCTCAGTGCCTTGTCCAGATGGAAATCCCACTGGCGGTAGCGGTCGTCGTCGCCCAGGGACGGCGTGTGCTCGCGGAACGAGGTCTGGATGTTCTCGCCTTCGCGGGGAAAGTCCACGTTGTCCATGGTGTCGAAGGAATACTGCAGCTGGGCGTAGCCTTCATTGAAGTGGTAGTCGGGCAGGTCCTGTTGGCCCACCCGCACATCGGCCTTGCCGAAGGCCTGGGCGACGCCGAGGCGGAATTCGCCGTTGTTGGCGATCTGCCGGCCGAGGTTGATGCCGTAGCCGTAGCGCTCCAGGCGGTATTCGGCGATGGGATCGTCGTCCTGCGTGGCCTCGACGTTCTGCGCCTGGTTGAACAGGTAAGGGGCGACGAAGTAGCGCGAGCCCACGTCCAGCGGCTGGTAGAACTCGCTGTAGAGCTCCTGGCTGTCGCCGAACTGCAGGCGCGTCAGCCATTCCGCGCCGAGGCGGTTGATGCCGTTCATGCGGTAGCTGCCGCCGACGTTGAAGGTGCTGTCGCCGCGCAGGTCGTCCGAGAGGTTCAGGCCCAGGCGCAGGTAGTCGGTGCCACTGCGCTTGCCGTACGCGTGGATCACCAGCGCGTTGCCGGCCTTGCCTTCCTTGTCCTTCTTGTTGTGCACCACGCGGTACTGCACCTGGTCGAAATAATCCAGGCCGTAAAGGGTGCTCATGTCGCGTTGCAGGCGTTCCAGGTCCAGCGGTTCGCCCAGCGGTTGGCGGATGTAATGGAGGATGACGTCATCGCTGACCTTGGAGTTGTTCTCCACCTCGATACGATCGATCACCGGACGGCGCTCGCCCGGCGTGCGCGCTTCGCTCAGGGCCAGCGCCTCGGTATCGGCGGGCTTGCGCAGCGTCGCCAGGCGCGGGGCGAGGATGCTGGTGGCGCGGTAGCCGGCGTCGATCAGCTGTGGCACGCGACCGAAGTCGGTGGAGCTGTAGCCGCTGAGCGGCGGCTGCACCAGGACGTCGCTGGACTTCAGGGTGGCCAGTTGCGCCTCCGAATTCTTGCGGGTCATCAGGGTGACGGACTGGTTGAGCATGTCCACCACGGTCAACAGTTGCTTGCGATCCGCCAGCGGGTTGCCGATGTCGACCACGATGACCACGTCGACGCCCATCTGCCGCGCCACATCCACCGGGATGTTGTCGACCATACCGCCGTCAACCAGCAGCTTGCCGTTGACGTCCACCGGGGCGAAGACGGCCGGGATCGACATGCTGGCGCGGATCGCCTGGGGCAGGTGGCCCTTGCTGAACACCACCTTCTCGCCGGTGGAAATGTCGGTGGCCACCGCGCGGAAGGGAATCGCCAACTGGTCGAAGTCGCGGGTGTCGCTGGTGTGCACCAGCAGGCTCTCCAGCAGCATCGACAGGTTCTGCCCCTGGATCGCGCCCAGCGGCAGGCCGAGGGTGCCGTCATCGCGGAAGCTGAGTTTCTGCTTCACCAGGAAGTCGCGGTCGTCCTGCTTGCGGCGGAAGGGCACGTCGACCCGTGGCGGCGAATCGGACAGCGCCTGCTGCCAGTCCAGTCCCAACGCCAGCTGTTCCAGTTCCCTGGGCGTATAACCCGCCGCGTACAGGCCGCCGATTACCGCACCCATGCTGGTGCCGGCGATGGCGTCGACATGAATGCCCTGTTCGTCCAGCGCCTTGAGCACGCCGATGTGCGCGAGGCCCCGCGCTGCGCCACCGGACAGGACCAGGCCGATTTTCGGCGGGGTATTCGCCGCCAGGGTGCCGAGGGGAAGGAAAAGGAGGAGGGCGAACAGCAGTCGGCGCATGAAGAGAAGTGTCCGGTAGAGCGTTTCAGACCGGTATTATAGGGTCGCGTCCTACAGCAGGGTCTGATTCATGTCCGAAGCCAAAGCCGAAATCCTCATCACCTATTGCACCCAGTGCCAGTGGCTGCTGCGCGCCGCCTGGCTGGCTCAGGAACTGCTGAGCACCTTCGGCGACGACCTGGGCAAGGTCAGCCTGGTGCCGGGCACCGGCGGGGTTTTCCACATTGCTTGCGACGGCGAACAGATCTGGGAGCGCAAGGCCGACGGCGGTTTCCCCGAGGCCAAGGTACTCAAGCAGCGGGTGCGCGACCGCATCGATCCGCAGCGTGACCTGGGCCACAACGACCGACCCTGAGCCCTCGTGGTCCCATCCGCCCATTAGTTTCGTTAGCTGGCTAACTTCTTTGCTTCATATCAAAAGGAGACTTGCGTCTCGCTTTTAGTCTGGTGGCATCCATTCTCCGCAAAGGATGCCCGCCATGAGCATCATCGTCACAGGCGCTGCCGGGTTCATCGGCAGCAACCTCGTCAAGGCGCTGAACCAGCGCGGCGAGACCGACATCATCGCGGTCGACGACCTGACCGAGGGCGACAAGTTCGCCAACCTCGCCGACTGCGACATCAGTGATTACCTCGACAAGCGCGATTTCATCGAGCGCTACGCCCGCGGCGACTTCGGCGTAGTGCGCGCCTTGCTGCACCAGGGCGCCTGCTCCAGCACACTGGAGCGCGACGGGCGCTACATGATGGACAACAACTACCGCTACAGCGGCGAGTTGCTCGACGCCAGCCTGTCGCTGGGCGTGCCGTTCCTCTATGCCTCGTCGGCAGCGGTGTACGGCGGCGGCCACGAATTCCGCGAGATGCGCGCCTGCGAGCGGCCGCTGAATGTCTACGGCTATTCGAAGTTCCTCTTCGACCAGCGCGTGCGCAAGGTGCTACCCACTGCGCGCACCCAGGTCGCGGGCTTCCGCTACTTCAACGTCTATGGCCCGCGCGAGCAGCACAAGGGGCGCATGGCCTCGGTGGCCTTCCACTGCTTCAACCAGTTCCGCGAGACGGGCAAGGTCAGCCTGTTCGGCGAGTATGGCGACTACCCGGCCGGCGGCCACCTGCGCGATTTCGTCTCGGTGGAGGACGTGGCCAAGGTCAACCTCTACTTCCTCGACAACCCCGAGCGCAGCGGCATCTTCAACCTCGGGAGCGGCCGCGCCCAGCCGTTCAACGACGTGGCCATGGCAGTCATCAATACCCTGCGCGAACAGCAGGACCTGCAGCCGCTGACCCTGGAGGCGGCGATCCGCGCCGGATTGCTGGAGTACAGCGAGTTCCCGGATGAACTGCGCGGCAAGTACCAGTGCTACACCTGCGCCGACATCGCCTTCCTCCGCGAGGCGGGTTACCGCGCGCCGCTGATGGGCGTGGAGCAGGGCGTGCAGCGCTATTGCCAGTGGCTGCTGAATCAAGGCCGATAGCGCTTGTATCGGGTTTTTTACCCTGTCTTTACCCAGTGCTGACACTCGGCTGCTGCTCGCCGCGAGACACTATCCACCAGCACCAAACCGAACAGGCCGCCACGCAGGCTGTCGTGCGATGAATCCTTGGCATTCCCTCCCCGGGGCAAGGTTCGATGTTCGCACGCTGCGGGGCGGCCTTCTTTATGCCCCGCGCCGATTCCGCCCTTGTAGGAGCGAGCTTGCTCGCGAACGGGCCCTGCTGTGGTGCCAAGTGGTTCGCGAGCAAGCTCGCTCCTACAGTAGAGCCGGCATGAGGATTTACGCGGCTAGTGCGACCCGCGCGCACTGAGAAAAGTCGCGAAGATGATCAGCACGCCGCCCGCCAGCATGCGCAGGCTCGGCTGTTCGCCGAACAGCACGGCGGCGAAGGCGATGCCGTAGACCGGCTCCAGGGCGAAAATCACCGCCGCCGTGCGCGCCTTGATCAGGCGCAGGCTGGCCACGAACAGGCTGTGGGCGACGCCGGTGCAGAGCACGCCCAGCGCCACCAGCCAGAGCCAGTCCATGCCGCGTATCGACGGTAGCTCCAGCAGCACCAGCGGCAGCAGGCAGGCGATGATCGTCAGGTTCTGGCACAGCGCCGCCTGGATCGGATCGATACCGCGCACGCTCACCCGGTTGGCCAGCGACAGCAGGGCGAACAGCAGGCCGGAGAGGGTGCCCCAGAGCAGCCCGGCAGTGGCGCCGTCGCGCAGGTCGAGGGTCGGCGTGACCATCACCAGGCCGATGCAAACCAGCGCCACCACCAGGTACTCGCCCTTGCGGATACGTTCGCGGAACAGCAATCCCTCCAGCAGGACGGTGAACGCCGGGAAGCTGGCGAAGCCGAGGGTGGCCACTGCCACGTTGCCCACCTTCACCGCGAGGAAGAAGGTCAACCAATGCGTACACAGCAGCACGCCGCCACCGACCAGCATGGCGGCCTGTTTCAGCGTCGGGCGCTTCTGCTGACGCAGATGTCCGGCGAACACCGCCGCCAGCGACAGCGAGCCGAACAGCGCGCGGCCGAAGACGATGACCAGCGGGCCGGCGAGGATGAGTTTGCCGAAGATGCCGGACAGCCCGAACATCAGGGCGCCGATGTGCAGGCCGATCAGGGCGCCGCGGGGAGTGAGTTGAGTAACGCTCTTCATGCCTGAGCCCCCACCGACCGTAGTGGCGGAGCCTTATCTGGAAAGAGAAAATCTGGAAAGAGGGAAGCGCGCCCGGCCAGCCGGCGCGCGGTGAAACGAAGGTCAGGCCAGCCGCGCGCCATTGGGCAGCGGCTTGTCGAAACCGGCCAGCACCACCTTCTCCTCGCTGTCGTAGGCGCCGGTGACCAGCACTTCCGAGCGCACGCCGGCGATGGACTTGGGCTCGAAGTTGCACACGCACAGCACTTGGCGGCCGATCAGCTCGCTGGCTTCGTAGTGCTCGGTGATCTGCGCGCTGGAGGTCCTGATCCCCAGCGGGCCGAGGTCGACCTGGAGGATGTAGGCGGGCTTGCGCGCCTTCACGTTGGGTTCGGCCTGGATGATAGTGCCCACGCGCAGTTCGACGCGCTCGAAATCCTGCCACTCGATGGTGTCTGCCGACATCGTTGCTCCCGTTCGTTATGCGGTTCGATGGCTGGCAGTCTAAGCCCGGGGCGCGCGGCTGTCTGTCGCGCGGCTAGCGGGAATTGTCGCGCGCCTGCTGACGCAATTGGCGCGGAGTGATGCCGAACTGGCGCACCAGGGCCGCGGTGAAGGCACTCTGCGAGGCGTAGCCGACCTGCGCGGCGATCTCGCCGACCGACTGGTGCGAGCCGCGCAGCAGGTCGCGGCCCAGTTGCAGGCGGCGCTGGCGCACGTAGTCCATGGGTGTTTGCCCGGTCTCGGCGAGGAAGCGGGCGTGGAAGCGCGCGGCGGACAGCCCGGCGAGCCGCGCCAGGTCGGCCACCTGCAGCGGATGCGCGGCATGCCGGTCGATGTAGCTGTCGAGGCTGGCCAGCGGCAGTTGCGCCGGTTCCTCGATGCGCTGCTGGCCGGCGGCGAGGCTGGCGAGCAGCAGGATGGCGCCCTGGCGCGCCAGCACCGGGTCATGCAGCGAGCTGCCGGCGAGCCAGTGCACCAGCTGCGCCTGGTCATTGCTGAGCAGGCGCTGGCCGGGGGTTTCCAGCAGGCGGCGGCCGGCGTCGCTATGCAGGCCGAGGCTGCCGAGCAGGTCTTCCTCGTCTTCCAGGTCCACCACCAGGCAGCGGCTGCCGTCGGGGCTGGCGCAGGCATGGTGCTCGTCGCGCGGGACCACGGCGAAGGTCTGCCGGGTCACCAGGCTGCCGCGCCCGCCCACTTCGAAATCCAGGCTGCCGGACAACCCCAGCACCAGTTGCGCATGGCTGTGGCTGTGGGCGAGGTGGTCGTGGCTGTAGTGGCGCAGGGAGAGTATTTGGCTCATGCAAGGCTGCTTCATGGGCTGGCGGGCGAGTCGTCAGTCTAGCGCGCCGGGGGCTGTAACGGGACTGTCGCCAGTCGGTCACCTTCGCTTCACCGCACGCGCCGACACTTCGGGAAACCCTACCGGAGGTCGCCGACGATGAGCAGTGCGCAACGCATGACGCCGACGAAGAAACAACGGGTACGTACCCTGTGGATATCCGATGTCCACCTGGGCACCCGCGACTGCCAGGCCGAGCACCTGGCCGGCTTCCTCAAGCGCTACCACGCCGACCGCATCTACCTGGTGGGCGACATCATCGACGGCTGGAAGCTGCGCGGCGGCATCTACTGGCCACAGGCGCACACCAACGTGATCCGCCGCCTGCTGACCATGAGCAAGCGCGGCACCGAGGTGATCTACGTCACCGGCAACCACGACGAGTTCCTGCGCCGCTATTCCTCGCTGTTGCTGGGCAACATCCGCCTGGTCGACGAGATCGTCCACACCACCGCCGACGGCCGCCAGCTGCTGGTGATCCACGGCGACCAGTTCGATGTCATCACCCGCTACCACAAGTGGCTGGCCTTCCTCGGCGACTCCGCCTACGAGTTCACCCTGACCCTCAACCGCTGGCTCAACCACTGGCGCAGCCGCTATGGCTACGGCTACTGGTCGTTGTCGGCGTACCTCAAGCACAAGGTGAAGACGGCGGTGAACTTCATCAGCGACTTCGAGGAGGCCATCGCCCACGAGGTGCACAAGCGCGGCCTGAACGGCGTGGTCTGCGGGCACATCCACCACGCGGAAATCCGCCGGATCGGCGAGGTGGAATACCTCAACTGCGGCGACTGGGTGGAGTCCTGCTCGGCGCTGATCGAGCACTGGGATGGCAGCATCCAGCTCTATCGACTGGCCGAGGAGCAGGCGCGCGTCGAGGCGCCCGCGGTGGTCGAGTCGGCGGCATGAGGCTGCTGATCGTCACCGATGCCTGGCAACCGCAGGTCAACGGCGTGGTCACCAGCCTGAAGGCGCTGGTGGCCGAGCTGGAAGGACTGGGTCACGTGGTCGGGCTGGTCACTCCGCAGGACTTTCGTCACCGGCCTTGCCCGAGCTACCCGGAGATTCCACTGGCGTGGGACCTGTGGAAGGTGGGCGAGAAGATCGCCGGCTTCGCTCCCGACTGCGTCCACCTCGCCACCGAAGGCCCGCTGGGCTGGGCCGCCCGGCGCTGGATGGTGCGCCGGGGCTTGAAGTTCAGCAGCGCCATCCACACACGCTTTCCCGAATACGTGAACGCCCGCTGGCCCTGGCTGCCGCTGGGTTGGGGCTACGCCTTCCTGCGGCGCTTCCATGCGCCAAGTGCGGCTGTGCTGGTCAGCAGCGAGCGCATGCGCGGTACTTTCGCCTCGCAGGGTCTTGCCAACCTCGCGCTATGGCGCAAGGGCGTGGATATCCAGCGCTTCCAGCCGGGCGAGGGCGCACCGACGCGGGAGCCGGTGTTCCTCTATGTCGGCCGGCTGGCACGGGAAAAGAATCTCGAAGCCTTCCTCGCTCTCGATCTGCCGGGACGCAAGCGCGTGGTGGGCGATGGCCCGCAGCGGGCCGTGCTCGAAGCGGCTTATCCACAGGCCGAGTTTCTTGGCTATCGCCACGGCGACGAACTTGCGCAGACCTACCGCAGCGCCAGTGTGCTGGTCTTCCCGTCGCTGACCGATACCCTCGGCCTGGTGATGCACGAGGCGCTGGCGTGCGGCACGCCGGTGGCGGCATTCCCGGTGGCGGGCCCGCTGGATGTACTGGAACAGGGCATCACCGGGGCGATGGATGCGGACCTGCGCAGCGCCTGCCTGCGTGCGCTGGAAGTGGATCGCCAGGCCTGCGCGCAGTGGGCGCATGGGCAGACCTGGCGGGCATCGGCGCTGGAATTCCTGGCGCTGCAGGTGCGCCTGTCGGAGATGCCGGTCAGTGACGAGCCGGGCTTCGTGGGCGGCTGATCAGAACAGCCGCCGGTCGTGGTCCAGGCTCTGGTCCACCAGCCATTTGCCGTGGGCGATGGAGGCGTGCTGGGCCTTCTCCAGGTCCGACATGAAGGCGAATTCCACCGGCAGCGTCTTGCGCCGGGTGGTCTGCCCGTCGGGGGCGGTGATGTGACAGCCGCCGGCCCAGGGGGTAGGCAGGCCGGGGTGTTCGATGACATCGGCGGTGATGGTGTATTTGCGGTATTCGCATTGCATCAGGCTCATGGGGCGTCCTCCTGGCGGGTGCCAACGGCCCGCGACGCACGCGGGCGGAACGAGACCGGCGACGGGCGCCGGCAAGCCTTTCTAACCGGGAACATAGACCAATCGGACGGCCCTTTCCGCCGGATACCGACGAACGCGAATGGCGCCTTCGCCGGAGATTTCCCGCGTGAATCTTCCCAAGGTCGGCGCCGCGCGCCAGACTGTCGGCCATGCCAATCCAGACCCTTTCCCGCCTCGCCGAAATCGACGCCCGCCAGTGGGATGCCCTGTTGCCGGACGATCAGCCGTTCCTGCGCCACGCCTTTCTCTCGGCACTGGAGGAAAGCGGCAGCGTCGGCGGCCGTACCGGCTGGAAGCCGTCCCATCGCGTGCTGCTGGAGGATGATGGCCGCCTGCTGGCCGCTGCTCCGGCCTATCTGAAGAGCCATTCCTACGGCGAGTACGTGTTCGACTGGAGCTGGGCGGACGCCTGCCTGCGCGCCGGCATCCCTTACTACCCCAAGCTGCTGGTGGGCATTCCCTTCACGCCGGTCGGCGGGGCTCGCCTGCTGGGCGCGCCGGAGGCGGCGCTGAGCCTGGTCGGTGCGCTGGCGGGTGTGGTGGACGAGGGGCATTGCTCCGGCGTGCACGTGAACTTCACCGATCCTGCCGCCGATGCGCTGCTGCGCGATGCCGATGGCTGGCTGGAGCGCCTGGGCTGCCAGTACCACTGGAGCAACCGTGGCTACCGCGACTTCCAGGACTTTCTCGATGCGCTGAGTTCGCGCAAGCGCAAGCAATTGCGCAAGGAGCGCGAGCAGGTCGCCGGGCTAGGGCTGGATTTCGTCTGGATGGAAGGGCGCGAGTTATCCGAGGCGCACTGGGACTTCGTCTACGCCTGCTACAGCAGCACCTACGAGGTGCGTGGGCAGGCACCCTACCTGAGTCGGGCGTTCTTCAGCCTGATCGGCGAGCGCATGCCCGAGGCGATCCGCGTGGTCTTCGCCCACCAGCAGGGCCGCCCCGTGGCCATGGCCTTCAGCCTGCTGGGCGGCGACACGCTGTACGGCCGCTACTGGGGCTGCCTGGCGGAATTCGACCGGCTGCATTTCGAGACCTGCTTCTACCAGGGGCTGGACTTCGCCATCGAGCACGGGCTGAAACGCTTCGACGCCGGGGCGCAGGGCGAGCACAAGCTGATCCGTGGCTTCGAGCCGGTGATCACGCGCTCCTGGCATCGCCTGGGGCATCCGGGGCTGCGTGAGGCGGTGGAAGAATTCCTGGTGGGGGAGAGGGCGGGAATCCTCGCCTACGCCGAAGAGGCCCGCTCGGCGCTGCCGTACCGGCAGGATGGCTCTTCGTAGGAGCGAGCTTGCTCGCGAACCGCATGGCACAGACCGTAGGGCGAATAACGCGCCAGCGTTATCCGCCGCTGTGGCATCGGCGGATACCCTGTTCCGGGTTATGTGCCTACTGGGCGATGTTGGCGTTGGGCGGGTTCGCGAGCAAGCTCGCTCCTACAGGACCTGGTGGTCCGGGCCTTGAATATCTATTCCGGCTTCGCCTCGCCCTTGCCCGGCAGCATGCGCACCAGGGTGTTGTCGCGGCTGATGTAGTGGTGGAACAGCGCGGCCAGCGCGTGGAGGCCGATCAGCCAGTAGCCGAGCACGGCGATGGTCTCGTGCCAGTACTTCACCTGCTTGGCCAGGTCCGGGTTCTTGTCCACCAGGTGCGGCAGCTCCAGGCCCCAGAACGGCACCGGTTTGTCGGCGGCGCTGAGGATGATCCAGCCGGCCAGCGGCAGGCCGATCATCAAACCGTAGAGCGCCAGGTGCACGAGTTTGGCCAGGGCCATCTGCCAGGCTGGCGGGGCGGGAACGATCGGCGGGCTGGGGTAGATGAAGCGGCCGATGATGCGCAGCCAGACCAGTACGAACACGCTCAGGCCGAACATGAAGTGAAACTGGGAGAAGAGCGCGCGGGTGTCGCTGCCTTTGGGGAAGTTGGTGCGGTACTCCATGCAGAAGTAGGTGGCGGCGATCAGCACCAGCATGATCCAGTGCAGGGCGATGGACAGGCTGCCGTAGCGGGACGGGGACTTGGAAAGGCTCATGACGGTTCCTTGTGTGGCTCTTTTTCGTACGCCGCGTTCTGACGACGGGGCTGTCAGACTGAGCATAGAGCCTTAAGCGTGCCTGAAACACCGTCAAGGCAAAGTGAAAGGGCCGCACATTGCGGCCCTTTTGATGTCGGTCAGCCTTCGTCGGCGGCTGACTGGCGGGAGCGGATGGCGTTCACCAGGCGCTTGGCCAGGGCCGGGTAGTCCTCGTCGAAGTGATGGCCGCCGGGCAATTGCAGGTTCTCGCCCACCGATTGCGGCTGAGTGCAGCCGCTTTCGTCCTTCTCCTCGATGCCATACACGCAGAGCACCTTCGGTCCCGGCAGGCGGGCCATTTCCGGCCCGGTGGAGGCTTCCTGGCCGGCTTTGCCGAGCCAGCCCTGGACCTCGATCTCGAAGCTGCCGCTGCGGGCGAAGGCCAGCAGGATCACCGAGCTGACGTCCTTCTTGGCGTCCGCCGGCAGGCGGTTGTAGATCGCCGGCAGCACGTCGGCGCCAAAGGAGTAGCCGGCCAGCACGAAGTGCTTGGCGCCCCATTTCTCGCGGTAGTGCTGCATCAGCAGGGCGAGGTCGGCGGCGCTCTGTTCCGGGGTCTTGTGCTCCCAGAAATAGCGCAGCGCATCGACGCCCACCACCGGGTAGCCCAGCTCGGCCATCTGCGCGGCGACGTCGCGGTCGAGGTCGCGCCAGCCGCCATCGCCCGAGTAGAACAGGGTGACGGTTTCAGAAGGCTTGGCGGCCGGGACTTCTACCACTGGCACGTTGTTGCCGCCGCCTTGCAGCAGCTGGCGCAGCTGGTCGGCGAGGACCTTGGGCAGCGGCGTGTCGTAGTCGCTGATCACCGTCTCGGCGTTCTGCAGGCTGCGGGCGAAGCGCGCGCTGGCGTCGTCCGGGTTGTCGTTCCAGGCGGCCAGCCAGTGGCCGTGGGCAGCAGTCGTCGGCAACGGGGTGGCGGCGCAATCGGGTTTCTCCAGGGAGAAACCGACCGACAGGGCCTTGGCCTTGTCGTCGCTCTGCCCGGCGAGCCAGCGGAACGCCCAGGCGCTGCCCGGGCCGATGCCGGCGACCAGGGTCGGCTGGCCGTCGAGCAGTTCTGCGGCAGCCTTGATGCGGGCCTGCTGGGCCGCGCAGTCGTTTTCCGGGAAGACGAACTGCACCACGCGGGCGCCGCTGTCGTGGGCCAGGGCCAGCAACTGGCCGTCGTCGAGTTTCTGCTCGGCCTGCACCGCCAGCAGGACACGGGCGTTCGGTTGCTTGCCGGGATTGGCCAGGGCGACGGCACTGCCGTCGGCGAGCTGGCGGTGTTCGAGGGTCGCCTGGGAAGCCGGGCGGCTCCACAGCAGCAGGCCCACGGCGATGATGACCAGCAGGAGAAGGGCGAGCAGGTGTCGCCAGCGTCGTTTCAACATATCAGCGTTTTACCAATCCACTCAGGCCGCCTGCGATGAGGGCGGCCGTATCGGCCAGCGCCACCAGCGGATCCAGTCCGGCGGGCACGGCCAGGTAACGGGGTTCCCAGTCGGGCTGGAACTTGTCCTTGAAGCGCCGCAGCCCCTGGAAATTGTAGAACTGCTCACCCCGGCGAAAAACCAGCGCGCCGAGACGTTGGGTCAGCGGGGCGCCACGGCGCGGCTGCAAGCCGGCCAGGGGCACCATGCCGAGGCTGAAGCGGGTGTGCCCGCTCTCCTTGTAATGCAGGATCAGGCCGAGCATGAGGAACTCCATGGTCAGCTTGGGGGCGTCGGGGGCCACGCGCATCAGGTCGATGCTCGCCAGTTCCTTGCCGGAGGTTTCCAGCAGGTTGGCGAAGGCCACGGCGCGGCCCTGGAAACGGACCACGACGACGCGGAAGTACCGCAGGTAATCGGGAGTGAAGCGGCCGAGGGAGAAGCCCTTCTCGCGGACATTCTTGCCGCCCAGCCAGGCATCGGAGATGGCGCGCAGCTCGGCCATCGGCGCCTGCCCTGCATCATGGAATTCCAGGCTCAGGCCGTCGCGCTGGCCGCGGTTCCAGGTGTAGCGCAGGTCCTTCATCTCCTTGCCCTTGCTCTCCAGGTCGAAGCGGCGCAGGTCGACCCGCGCCTCCTCACCGAGCTTGAGCGCGGTCAGGCCGATGTCCATGTACAGCGGCAGGTTCTCCGCACGCACCTGGTAGAACACCGGGCGCGCGTGGTGCAGATCGCAGAGGTCGCGGAACTGCCAGATCAGCTCGGCGCGCGCCTGGGCCGGGCCGACCGGATCGAACAGCGCCACCAGGCTGCGGCCGCGGCGGGCATACATCAGGAAGGCGTCGTTGCCCTCGTGGAACAGCAGCGCCTTGTCGCCGGACAGGGCGAGGCCGCCGTCGGGCTGCGCGGAGTTGGCCAGGATGCGGGCGGCGGTATCCAGTTCCTCGCGGGTCGGGGCATGGATCGCCGGCGGTGCAGTACGCAGCAGCCAGTACAGCGCCAGCGCGGCCAGCAGCAGGCAACTGCCCAGGGCGGCGCGCAGGCCGCGCGGGGCGTCCGCATCCAGGGCGAACTGCCACCAGAGCTCGTGACTGTAGGGGACGTCCTGGTAGGCGAACAGCAGCAGCCAGATGGACGCGGCGATGACGCAGGCGGCCGCGCCCAGGTAGAGCGGCGAGAAGGGCAGGTCCATCAGGCGGCTGCGGCGGTAGAAGGCGCTGCGGAAGATCACCAGCAGGATGGCGGTGAAGCTGAGGATCAGTGCTTCTTCCCAATCGAAGCCCTTGAGCAGCGAGAGCACCGCGCCGGCGCTGAGCAGCCCGATGGTCAGCGCCCAGGCGGCTGAAAGTCGGCGGCGCAGGCCATAGGCGAGCAGCAGGCAGAGTACGCCGATCAGGCTGGCGGCCAGGTGCGAGGCGTCGATCAGGCGGTGCGGCACGAGGAAACCGATGTCGTCGAGGCGAGTGTCGATCGATGGCGTGGCGCCGGAGAACAGCAGCACGACGCCGGAGAGGAATACCAGCAGCGAGAGGATCTGCGCGGCGAAGCCGGAGGCCACGCGAACCGCCTGCTTGGCTACCAGTACGCGGCGGGCCTCGAGGAACAGCAGCAGGAGACAGGCGATGAGCAGCGGCAGCACCACGTAGATCAGGCGATACAAAAGCAGTGCCGCAGCCAGCGGCGCGGCGCCCAGCTGGTTGGCGAAGGCCGCCAGCAGTACCGCTTCGAACACGCCCACACCGCCTGGGACATGGCTGAGCACGCCAGCCGCCAGGGCGATCAGGTAGACCAGCAGGAAAGCGCCAAAGGGCGGGGCTTCCGGCAGCAGCAGATAAAGCACGGTGGCCGCGGCGGCCACATCCAGCGCGGTGATCAGCAGTTGCAGCAGCGACAGGCGCAGGCCCGGCAGGCGCAGCGTGCGTTTGCCGAAACGGACCAGGTAGCTGTCGGGCGAGGGCTGCTCCGGCAGGCGCCGACGTTCCACGGCAACCACCAGCAACAGGCAGAGGGCGATGATGCCCAGCGCCAGCACGGCCACCAGCCACTGCGGCAGATGCAGGGCCAGCGAGGCGTCGGAGAGGTCGCTCAGCGCGGCGAGCGCCGCCAGCACCGGCAGCGCGCAGCCCAGCGACAGGCTGGCGAACAGCGTCATCAGCGCAACGTCGCCCGCACCCAGCCCCTGGCGGGCATAAAGGCGGTAGCGCACCGAGCCGCCGGAAAGCATCGACAGGCCCACGGCATTGCCGATGGCGAAGGCGGAGAAGCCGCCGGTCAGCAGGGCCGGTACGGGCAGCTTCACGCCGGCGAAGCGGCTGGCCGACCATTCGTAGCCGAGCAGGAAGACGAAGCCGACCACGGTGGCGGCGAAAGCGCCGAGCAGCGAGGCGGTGGGCACGTCGAGCAGGGCGTCGTGCAGGGAGTAGGCGTCGATGTCGCGCAGCAGGTGATAGCAGGCGATCAGCGCCAGGCTGAACAGCACCAGGGTGACGCCCAGGCCGAGTGCCTGGCGGTTGGCGTTGACCCAGTTGAGCCAGGTCGCTCGTGCGGGAGCGTCGTCGGCGGCAGGGATATCGGGTGTGGCGGGGTTGGCGCTCATCGGGCACCTCAATCGATTTAGCGCGACAGAGTAGGGGCACTGACGCGAATTCCCAAGTCCCCGGAAGAGTATTTTCCTGATCCGTGAGACGCCACCGGTGGGCGATCTTTTTCCGGCACAACGAAAAAAGCCACTCCTAAGAGTGGCTTTCTTCTTGGTGTCTGGTTGCGGGAGCAGGATTTGAACCTACGACCTTCGGGTTATGAGCCCGACGAGCTACCAGACTGCTCCATC
>NZ_JBGLYK010000149.1:0-14800 GCF_047304025.1 Pseudomonas sp. Pseusp97
AGGCAGCCCTGGCGCCGCGCCAGCTCCAGCGCCGCCTGGAGGATGCGCCGGGCCTGGGGCAGCGCACCGGTGGCCATGTCCAGGCGCGCCAGGGTGGTCAGGCACAGCAGGGTCGAGCGCCAATCGCGCGGCTCAAGGTCTTCGAGCGCCGCGTTGCAGTGGTCGCGGGCCTGTTCGAGGCGACCGTGCATGCCGTCCAGCGCGCCGCGCAAGGCCAGCCAGTTGGCCAGCAGGCGGCGATTGCGCGCGGCCTGGGGCTGCGGCAGGAAGTTGCCCAGGCGCTCGATGCAGCGGTGCGCTTCGTCCAGGCGCCAACTGAACAGCAATGCGCGGGCGCTCAGGCTGATCAGCCTTGGCGTGCTTTCCAGCAGGCTCGCCGGCAGCCGCTCGCGCCACTCCAGCAGCAGGCCGAGGTGGCGGCCGGCGAACAGCCAGTCCATGTCCAGGCGGTCCATGTAGCCGGCGGCGACTTCCGGCTGGCCGGCTTCCAGCGCCATTTCGATGGCCTCGTCCAGCCAGCCGGCCTGGCCCAGCACGCCGCAGGCGCGCAGGCGCAGGCGGGTCAGTGCGGGGCCCTGCAGATGGCACTGCAGGGCCTTGGCCACCAGCGGCGGCAGGCGGAAGCAGCTGGCCTCGGCGTCCAGCGCCAGGAAGAAGCCCTGGCCCTGCAACAGCTGATCGAAGAGCGCGCCGCCCTGCTCTTCCCACAGGCTTGCGCAGATTGCCCGGTTGAAGCGCGGCAGGTAGGCCAGGCCGCAGAGCATCGCGCCGGTCTCGGCGTCCAGACGGCCGAGCACTTCCTGGCACAGGTAGGTGCGCAGCCAGGAAGCGACATCCCCGGGCGCGTGCACGCCGTCGCGCGCGCTGAGCACCAGGCGCACACCGGCGCACCAGCCCTGGGTAGCGGCCCACAGGCGCTCGCGGCAGTCGGCGTCGTAACCCTGCGCCAGCGCCAGCGACTCGCATTCCTCACGGCTGAACGCCAGCCGCGCGGCGCCCAGCTCGCAGAGGCGCTCGTCGAGCAGCAGGCGCGAGAGGTTCCAGGCCGGCCGCTGGCGACAGCTGACCAGCAGGTGCAGCGGCGCTTCCACCTGGCCGAGCAGGCGCTGCAGCCAGGCGTCCAGTTCGGCGTCAGCGGTTTGCGGGTAGTCGTCCAGCACCAGCCACAGGGGTTGCCGGCGCGATTGCAGGGCCAGCTGTACGCTGGCCGGGTCGCTGTCCAGCAGGCCCAGCTGGCGGGCGATCTGGACGCAGCAGGCATTCAGGGCCAGGGATTGCCCGGCGAAATCCAGCCAGACGCGGGCGCAACTCGAAGGCAGCCGATCCAGCACGGCACGGGCCAGTGCGCTCTTGCCATAGCCGGCCGGGGCGCACAACAGGCTCAGGCGCCGGGGCGATTCCAGCAGGGCGTGCAGCAGCGGCTCGCGGGGCAGTTGCAGGGCGACCGGCGTACCGGCGGCAATGGCGGGGAAACTGGACATGGCGACACCCGTTATCGTTGTAGTTCGTGCTGCGTCGGGGTGTCAGAAGATCATTGCGGGGCGCGGCGGGACAATCGGTCGTTCGGACTAGCCGCAGGACTAGCCCTGGCCCGGCGCCGCCACGCAGGTCGCGGCGCCGGGGTGTTTCAGGCAGAGCGGATCAGCGGATGCCGGCGTTGCGCAGGGCCGCGGGGGTGAAGTCGTTCATCGCGGCGCTGACGCCGAACTGCGCGCCCTTGCGGGCTTCGTTGACCAGCCCCATGGCGATGTAGCGCCCGGCGATCAGGTCGTTCAGCGACTGCACGGCGTACACCGAGATGCCCTGCTCGTAGTCGTTCACCTGGAAGCCCTCGCCCACGCGCCAGAGCTGGCCGCGACCGTCGTACTGGTCGGTGGCGAGGATGGACCAGGTGTCCTCGTCGACATACATGCGGCGGGTGCCGTAGATATGCCGTTCGCCCGGCTTCAGCGTGGCTTCCACCACCCACACGCGATGCAGCTCGTAACGCGTGTAGTCCGGATTGACGTGGCCGGCCTTGAGGATGTCGTCGTACTTGAGCTTCGTGGACCACAGCCGGTAGTTGTTGTACGGGACGTACATCTCCTTCTTGCCCACCAGCTTCCACTGGTAGCGGTCAGGCGCGCCGTTGTACATGTCCAGGTCGTCGGCGGTGCGCAGGCCATCGGCGGCGGTGCCGGGGCCGTCGTAGGCGACCTGCGGGGCGCGGCGCACGCGGCGCTGGCCGGCGTTGTAGATCCACGCCAGGCGCGGTTCCTTGACCTGGTCGATGGTCTCGTGGACCAGCAGCACGTTGCCCGCCAGGCGCGAAGGCGCGGTCACCTGCTGCTTGTAGTAGAACAGCACGTTCTCGCTCTGCTTGCTGTCGGCGCCACCGGTCAGCGTCTGCGGGTAGGCGATGTCCTCGACCATGCTGACAGTGTTGTACGAGCCATTGGTCTGCGGCGTGGCCTGCACCGTCTCGCGATGCTGGTTGCTGCCACGGTAGCGGGTCATGTGGTTCCAGATCACCTGCACGCCGTTCTGCGGAATCGGGAAGGCGTAGTAGTGCGAGCTGAAGTTGGCCAGGCCGTTGCCGTCGTTGATCTCCTGGGTGCTCACCGCGCTCTGCTTCACCGCGTCGTACACCGCCTGCGGGCTGGCGGCCGTGCGGCGGGTGGTGAAGACCGGCATCCTGTAGGTGTCGGGGTAGCGCTTGAACATCGCCAGCTGGCCGGCGGTGAGCTTGTCCTTGTACTGCGCAGCGTTGGCCGCGGTGATCACGAACAGCGGCTTGTCAGTGGGGAACGGGTCGGACAGGAAACCGTTCTCCACCTTCGCCGCGCCAGGCTTCAGGCCACCGGTCCAGGCCGGGATGCTGCCGTCGGCGTTGCCTTCCTTCTGTGCGCCCATGGGGGTCAGCGCAGTGCCGAGCTTCTCCGCTTCCTGCGCGGAGACCGCCGCCTGCACCGAGCAGGCCAGGAGGCTGAGGCCGAGGATGGCGCCCTTGATCATTGTCTTTGCTTGCATGTGCTCTCCAGTGCTTGCGGGCGGGGGTCAGAAGTTCACGCCGACGCTGACCGACATGTAGTCGCGGTCGGTCAGGGTGTTGTAATCGCCGCCGAAGTAGTTGGTGTAACTCAGGCTCATGGTGTAGGTGTTCTGGTAGTCGGCATCCACGCCCAGGCTGATGGCCTTGGCGCCTTCCTCGAAGCTCGGGCCGGTGCCGTTGATGTCCTGCGACCAGGCCATGTTCGGCTTGAAGTTGATGCCGGCGATGACGTTGGGGTAGTCGAGGATGCCGCGCACGCGGTAGCCCCACGAGCTGCTGGTGTAGAAGCCCTTGTTGTTGCATTCCTGCTGCGGGTTGCTGGCGGTCTTGGTGCCGGCGGCGGTGCCGACGCACACCGACTGGTCGAGCAGCTCGCCGGCGCCAAAGGTCGGGCTGCGGCCGAAGCGCAGGTCGCCTACCGAGTTGCCGATGCCGCTGATGTGGTCGTAGCCGACCTCGCCCACCAGGGTCAGGCGTTCGGAGCCCAGCACCTGGTCGAAGAATTGCGTGGCGCTGACCTGCACCTGGGTGAACGGCAGGCGCTTGTAGCCTTCGATGGACGCGCCCGGCGCGTTGACCGCCTGGCCGTCGACGAAGACCGGCGACACCGCCGTCGTCACGCCGTTGACCCGGCCGACCTGATTCACCGCCGCGAGGTTCAGGTCCGCGGTGTTGATCTGCATCGGCATGTTCGGCCGGTAGCTGACCTCGCCGTTGAGCGCCACGCCTGCCAGGTTGGTCTGGAAGCTCAGGCCATACAGGCGGATGTCTTCGGGGTAGTCGACGAAGTAGCTGGCGCCGCGCACGCGGCTGGCGGTGGTCAGCGCGTTGGAAGCGCCGGCGTAGGTGGTGCGGGTGAAGCTCAGGAACGGGTTGCGGCTGTGATAGTTCATCACGTACGCGCCCAGCTCGGTGTCATTGAAGTCCGGCAGGAACCAGCGCATGGCCAGGCCGAACTGCCCGGAATCGCCCGGCTCGTGGTCGTCGGTGCGCGGGATGTAGGCGTTGGCGCGGTTGCCCGCGACGTCCAGGATAGTGCCGGCGTTGGCGCGCGGGTCATTGGGCGCGAAGTCGGGGCCGGCGATCACCAGGCGGTCGTTGCAGCCCTTGGCCACGGCGTCCACGGCGAAGAAGGTGCCGCAGTTCTCGGTGACGGTCTTGTCCCACTTGATCTGGTAGAAGGCCTCGGCGGTGACGTTCTCGGAGAGGCCCTGGGAGAAGTACAGCAGCTGGATCGGTACCAGCGCTTCCTTCACCTCGGCGCCGGGGCGGCGCAGCGCCGAGACGTCCACCGGGTTGATGGAGTTGATCGAGTTGGGGATGAAGGTGCTCTCGCCCCAGCTCACCACCTGCTTGCCGAAGCGCACGTTGCCCGGCAGGTCGCCCAGCTGGTAGTTGTGATAAACGAAGGCGTCGAGGAATTCGCCGCCCGAGGCCTTGGCCGACTGGTCGCGGCCATGGTCGTCGATGTTGTAGTAGCGCAGGTCCTCGTCCTTGAGCTGGAAGTCGTACCAGTACTTGCCGCGCAGGAAGGCGCCGGAGTCGCCGTACTTGAGTTCGAGGTCGTGGGTGCCCTTGAAGATCTTCGAGAACACGTCGCCCTTGCTGAAGTTCAGCCGGCCATCGTCGGCGGTGCGCGAGGCGGCCTTGCCCTTGGCGCCGACCACGTTGTAGTTGGAGATGAATTTCGGGTCCGGGTTGCTCAGCGCCCAGCTCATGCCCAGGGACGCCGAGGAATCCAGCTGCCCTTCGATCTCCCCGATATTGAAATTGACGGCGTGTGCGCAGGGCGCGCTCGCCAGGGCGATGGCCAGGGCCAGCGCCTGCGGTCGAAAGTGTCCGCGCATTGTTATTGTTGGCATGCGGTACTCCAGGTGGTCCAGGTGTTGGAGTGCGCATGCTGGCAGTGCGCAAGGCCTGCCAAAACCGCCCGATCAGGTGATTTTCATCCTCACCCGTGCGGGTGGTCCCCGGTGGTTTCGGCCCTTGTTGGCGCGCCTGTCCCCGCTGCGCCGAAGCCGCTTTCGCTGGCGACCGATACCGTGGGTAACGCCCGATGCGCCCTCCCCCCGCCCCCGACGGCCGAATCACCCCGACAGGTGATTGGCAGGCCCCCGCTACGCCACTCAAATGCAGCGACATCCCGCATCCATCGAAAACAAGAAGTCGCAGGAGTCCTCGTGAAAAACGTTCCGCTGCTACACCACTGCCTGGCCGGCGTCCTGGCCGCCAGCCTGAGTCAATCCCTGCTCGCCGCCGCGCCCTTGCAGCCGGCCAGCGCCATCACCGCGGCGAAGAACGCCCAGGTGCTCAAGGTACTGCCGTTCAGCGATCGCGACGACTACGAGTCGGTCAGTCGTGGCCTCATCGCGCCCTTCAGCGGGCAGATCAGGAATGCCGCCGGCACCGTGGTGTGGGATACCCAACAGTACGACTTCCTCAGCGCCGACAAGGCCCCCGACACGGTGAACCCGAGCCTCTGGCGCCTGGCCCAGCTGAACAACCATGCCGGCCTGTTCCAGGTATCCGAGCGCATCTACCAGTTGCGCGGCATGGATGTCTCGAACATGACCATCGTCGAGGGCGACGACGGCCTGTTCATCATCGACCCGCTGACCATCGAGGAAACCGCTCACGCGGCGCTGGAGCTGTATTACCAGCATCGCCCGCACAAGCCGGTGCTGGCCGTTGCCTACAGCCACAGCCACGCCGACCATTTCGGCGGCGTGCGCGGCGTGGTCGACGAGGCGGACGTGAAGAGCGGCAAGGTGAAGATCTACGCACCGTCCGGCTTCATGGAGCACGCCATCAGCGAAAACATCCTGGCCGGCAACGCCATGATGCGCCGCGCGCAGTTCCAGTTCGGTTCTCTTCTGCCACGCGGCGCCCAGGGACAACTCGAAGCCGGCATGGGCAAGACCCTCCCGGTGGGCGGCACCCTGACCCTGATCGAGCCGACGGACCTGATCAGGCAGCAGTTCGAGACCCACGAGGTGGGCGGCATCCAGATCGAGTTCCAGCTGACGCCGGGCACCGAGGCGCCGGCGGAGATGAACTTCTACTTCCCGCAGCTGCGCGCGCTGTGCATGTCCGAGAACAGCACGCAGATGATGCACAACCTGCTGACCCCGCGCGGCGCGCTGGTGCGTGACGCCAAGGCCTGGGCCGAATACATCGATGACAGCCTGCAGCGCTATGGCGACAAGACCGACGTGATGTTCGTCTCGCACAACTGGCCGACCTGGGGCGCGCAACGTATCCAGACCCTGCTCGCCGACCAGCGCGACATGTACGCCTTCCTCGACCAGCGGGCGCTGCACCTGATGAACCAGGGCCTGACGCCGACCGAGATCGCGCAGAAAATGGAGCGCCTGCCCGGCAACCTGGAGAACAAGTGGTACACCCGCAGCTACTACGGCTCGCTGAGCCACAACTCGCGCGCCGTGTACCAGCGCTACCTGGGCTACTACGACGGCAACCCGGCCAACCTCAACCCGCTGCCGCCGGTTGAACAGGGCCAGCACTATGTCGAGGCCCTGGGTGGTGCCGAGGCCGTGCAGAAGCTGATGAAGGCGGCCATCGCCAAAGGGGAATACCGCTGGGCCGCGACACTGGGCAACAACCTGGTATTCGCCCAGCCGGACAACCAGCAGGCCAAATCGCTGCAGGCCGACGCCCTGGAGCAGCTGGGCTACCAGTCCGAGAACGCCCTGTGGCGCAACATGTACCTCACCGCCGCCATGGAACTGCGCAACGGCGTGCCCGAAGCGGGTACCGGCTCGGTGCGCAACGACCTGGTCAAGGCCATGTCGCCGGGCATGTTCTTCGACTACCTCGCCGTGCGGCTGGACAGCGAGAAGGCCGAAGGCCACGACATGGTGATGAACTGGGTGTTCGACGACCTGCAGGAGAACTACGCCCTCACCCTGCGCAATGGCGTGCTGACGCACCGCAACAGGCAGCTCGCGGCCAAGGCGGACCTGACGGTGAAGCTCAGCAAGGCCACCCTGGACCGCATCAGCCTGCGCCAGCTGGACTTCCCCACCGCGATCAAGCAGGGCGATATCAAGCTCGAGGGTGAAGGCGCAAGGCTCGGCCAGTTCCTCGGCATGATCGACAGCTTCGCCCCGCAGTTCAACGTCGTCACTCCCTGACGCCACCTCGCTTCCGGCCGCCTGGCGGTGGCCGGAAGTCCCTCCTCGCTATTCGCCTGCCTCGGCCAGCAACTCCACCGCCATATCCCGGAACTGCCGTACCACGCGGCTTTCGTTGTCCGGGTTGTAGACCAGGGCGAGCGCCACGGTGCGTTCCTGGTGCGGGGTTTCCAGTTCCAGGAAGCACACCGGCGCCGTTGAGCTGCGCGCATGCAGCGCCGGCACCAGTGCCACGCCCAGGCCGCACGCCACCAGGCTGATGGCGGCCTGCACCTGGGTGGTCGAGTGCACCAGCTGCGGCACGAAGCCGGCCGCCTGGCACAGCTGCAACAACACGTAGTGCAGGCCTTCGGTGTGCGGGTAATCGATCAGCGGCTGATCGGCGACTTCCGCCAGATGCACGCGGCTGCGCCCGCTCAGGGCCAGCGGACTGTCCTGCGCAACAACCAGCATCATCGGCTCCCACACCAACGGGATGAGCTTCAGCGTCGTCGGCTGCGGCAGCGGGAAACGCACCAGGCCGACATCGGCGCGGCCGTTCTCCACCAGCTCCAGCACCCCGCTGGAAGGCAACTCGCGCAGTTCCAGGGAGATGCCGGGATAGCGTCGGCGGAACTCCGGGATCAGCCGCGGGATCAGCGAAAGCGTCGCCGACCCCACCGAACCCAGCGTCAGTTGCCCGCGCTCGCCCGCACCCGCCTCCAGCGCATAGCGCCGCGCCTGCTGCAGGTGCAGCAGCGCCTTGCGCAGTTCCGGCAACAGCGCTTCGCCAGCCTCGGTGAGCGCCACCTGGCGCGTGGTGCGCTCGAACAGCGGCAGGCCGATCTCCTCCTCCAGCTTGCGGATCGATACCGACAACGGCGGCTGGGACATGTGCAGGCGCTCGGCGGCCTCGCGGAAGTTCAGGGTCTCGGCCAGGGCGAGAAACTGGTGAATCTGGCGCAGCTCCATACTGATACTCCGCATATATCAATCATTCTCCAAATAATATTGGATGAGCACAGACCCTGACCATAGCCTGACGACTCCCGACAACAACAATCCCAACCGGAGAGTCGCGCATGGCGCACAACGAAATCGCCCTCGGGCAAGGCTACTACTGGCAGCAGATCGAAGCCGGCCAGCGTTTCCGCACCTTCCGCCGCACCGTCACCGAGGCTGACCTGATCGGCTTCGTCGGCGTCACCGGGCAGACCGAAGTGATCTTCATCGACAGCACCTTCAACGGCGCCATCCAGGGCCGCCCGGTGCCGGCTGCGCTGAGCTACAGCCTGATCGAAGGCATCCTCATGCAGACCATGCTGCAGGGCACCGGCTTGGCCCTGCTGGAACTGCACAAGAGCGTGAAAGGCCCGGTGGTCGTCGGCGACACTCTGGAAGCCGTGGTGGAGATAGAGGAGGTCCGCCCGACCTCGAAGAACAACCGCGCCGTGGTTACCTCCCGCGTCTACGTGCTCAACCAGCGCGAGGAGACGGTGATGGAGTACCAGGTCAAGCGCCTGCTCGCCGGCCGCCCCGAACGGGGTGAAGGCTGATGCTCGAAGCCCTCGATTTCCGCCCGCTGCCGGCGCGGCACGAGGCCTTGCGCGAGGAGCTGCGCAGCTTCCTCGCCGAGCGCCTGCGGGACTATCCCATCGACCTGCGGGCACGCAGCTGGCAAGGCTTCGACGCCGATTTCAGCCGCGCGCTGGCCGAACGCGGCTGGGTCGGCCTGACCCTGCCGCGCGAGTATGGCGGCGCCGGCGCAAAGCAGTTCTTCCACCACCACGAAGCGCGCCAGCGGGTCGAGGCCGGCGCACCGGTGGCCGCGCACTGGATTGCCGACCGCCAGAGCGGCCCCCTGCTGCTGCGCTTTGGCAGCGAGCAGCAGAAGCGTCTGCACCTGCCGGCAATCTGCCGTGGCGAGCAGTTCTTCTGCATCGGCATGAGCGAGCCGAACTCCGGCTCGGACCTGGCCAGCGTGCGCACCCGCGCGGAACGCAACGAAAGCGGCTGGCTGCTCAATGGGCAGAAGATCTGGACCACCTACGCCCAGCACAGCCACTACATGATCGCCCTGGTGCGCACCTCCGGAAGCGCCCAGGACCGCCATCGCGGGCTGTCGCAGGTGCTCATCGACCTGTCGCTGCCGGGTGTGAACGTCCGCCCGATCCGCGACCTCACTGGCGCCGAGCACTTCTGCGAGGTGTTCTTCGACAACGTGCAACTGCCGGCCGAAGCGCTGGTCGGCGAGGAAGGCGACGGCTGGAAACAGGTGACCGCCGAGCTGGCCTTCGAGCGCAGCGGGCCGGAGCGAATCTACTCCAGCATCGCCCTGCTCGATGCCTGGCTGGACTGGCTGCGCAGTCACCCGCAGGCGGGCCAGGAACGCTTGCTGGGGCAACTGCTGAGCGAGCTGATGGTGCTGCGCGCGCTGTCGGTCAGCCTCGCCGCGCAACTGGCGGACGGCCGCAGCCCGGTGGTGGAGGCGGCGCTGGTGAAGGACCTGGGCACCAGCTTCGAGCAATCCATCCCGACCCTGCTCGGCGACCTGCTGGGCGCGGTGCAGGGCGCTGCCGTCCCGCACCTGCTGCAACGCACCCTGGCCTACCTGGAACGCATGGCCCCGGTGTTCTCCCTGCGCGGCGGCACCCGCGAAATCCTCCGCGGCGTGATCGCCCGCGGCCTCGGCTTGCGATAGGAACCCCCATGAGCCTCGACAACCTCATTCTCGATGCCTTCGGCCAATGGCTGGAAGGCGAAGTCAGCGCCGAGCGCGTGCGCCGCATCGACCTGGGCGAACCCGCCGACGGGCTGTGGCGCTCGCTGGCCGAGCACGGCTTTGCCGACCTGCTATTGCCCGAGGACCTTGGCGGCGCGGCGGCCAGCGCGGAAACCGCCTGTCACCTGCTGTTCGCCGCCGGCGGTGCAGCCCTGCCGCTGCCGCTCGCCAGTACCTGGTGGGCGCGCCTGGCACTGGCCGAAGCCGGCCTCGCGCTGCCCGAGGGCGCGATTGCCCTGGCCAGTGGCGAACGTGATGGCCAGGGCCTGCGCTGCCATGCGGTGCCCTTTGCCGCCCAGTCCCGCTGGGTACTGGTGGCGCTGCCGGAAGGCGCCTGGCTACTGCCGGTCGATGGCGCGCAACGCCGGACAGACGGCGTCCACGCCAGCAGCACCGACGAGCTGCATTGGCCGAGCCTGCCGGACCACGCCCGGCGCCTGCCGCCAAACCGTGACTGGCGCGCCCTCGGCGCGGCCTATGGCGCAGCGCTGATCGCCGGCGCCGCCGAGCGGGTGCTGCAACTGACCCTGGACTACGCCACTACCCGCCAGCAGTTCGGCAAGCCGGTCGGCGGCTTCCAGGCCGTCCAGCAGCAGATCAGCGTGCTTGCCGAGGAAGTCTTCGCCGCGCGCATGGCGGCGCAACTGGCGCTACGCGGGTCGACCTGGCCGCAAGCTGTTCCGGCGGCGGTTGCCAAGGCGCGCTGCAGCAGCGCGGCGGTGCGCATCTGCAACATCGCCCACGCGGTGTTCGGCGCCATCGGCGTTACCGAGGAATGCGACCTGCACCTCTACACCCGGCGCCTGTACGCCTGGCGCTCGGACTTCGGCAGCGAGGCGTACTGGCAGCCGGTGATCGGCCTCGCGGCCTTGCGCGAGAGCGGCGACAGCCTCGCCTTCCTGCGCCGCCACCTGCCGGCCGCCTGAAGCGTGCCGCCACCGGCGGCCCCTTCATCACCATCTCTCGCAAACCGTGCTTCTCAAAACAATGACAAGGGAGAACACCGATGGCCCACATTCTCAGCCAACCGCACCGCGCCGCCTCGACGGGAGCGGTCGCCAGCGCCCGGCCCATCGCCTGGCGCACCATCATCGCCGGCAGCGTCGGCAACACCGTGGAGTGGTTCGACTGGACGGTCTACACCGCCTTCGCGCTCTACTTCAGCCACCAGTTCTTCCCTTCGGACAACGAGACCACCGCCCTGCTCGCCTCCTTCGCGGTGTTCGCCATCGGTTTCGCCATGCGTCCGCTGGGCGGTTGGCTGATCGGCATCTTCAATGACCGCGCCGGGCGCAAGGCGGCGCTGAACCTGACCATCCTGATGATGGCGCTGCCCTCGTTGCTGATCAGCCTGATGCCCACCTACGCCAGCATCGGCATCGCCGCACCATTGCTGATGGTCCTGGCACGGATGGTCCAGGGGCTGTCGGTGGGCGGCTAATACGGCGCCGCCGCGACCTTTCTCGCCGAATCCGCGCCGTCCAGCCAGCGCGGCCTGTACTCGGGCTTCTTCTTCGCCAGCATCGCCCTCGGCCTGCTGTTCGCCTCGGGCCTGGCCTGGGCGCTGAGCCAATGGCTGAGCCGCGAACAGCTGATCGACTTTGGCTGGCGCATTCCCTTCTTCATCGGCGGGCTGGGCAGTCTTGCCGGCTTCTGGATTCGCCACGGCGTCGAGGAGACCGCGGCCTTCCGCAAGGGCCAGGAGCAACGCCGTGGCCAGCGCATCGAGCGGCCGCTGCGCACCCTCTGGCGCGAGCACCCGGAAGCGGTGAAACGCCTGGTCGGCATCAGCCTTCTCGGGGCCTTCGCCTTCTACCTGTTCGTCAGCTACCTGCCGGTGCATGCCATCCGCACCCTCGGCGTCGAGCCAGGCACCGCCTATGCCGCCAGCAGCCTGGCGCTGGTGGTGTTCATGATTTCCCAACCGCTGTTCGGCTGGCTGTCCGACCGTATCGGCCGGCGCCCGCAGCTGATCGTCTTCGCCCTGGGCTATGCCGCGCTGCTCTACCCGGTGGTGCGCTCGATGAACGCGTCGTTCACTTCGATCCTCGCCGTCGAACTGTTCGGCCTGCTGCTCTACGGCCTGTATTCGGCCATCGCCCCGGCGATCAAGTCGGAGCTGTTCAGCACCGACATCCGCGCCCTCGGCATCGGCCTGCCCTACAACCTGGTGGTGGCGATCTTCGGCGGCACCACGCCCTACCTGATGACTTGGCTGCAGAGCCGTGGCCAGGAACAGTGGTTCCTGGTGTACGTCTCGGCCATGGCGGTGATCACCCTCGTGGCCTTCGTGCGCATGCCGGAAACCCGCGGCAAAGACCTGCACTGAAGCCCAAGAAGCACATCTGGAGAGAATCATGAGCAACACCCAAACCACCCAGCAGGGCCCGCTCTCGGGCCTGCGCGTCCTCGACCTGTCGCGGGTCCTCGCCGGGCCCTGGGCCACGCAGATCCTCGGCGACCTGGGCGCGGACGTGATCAAGGTGGAGCGCCCCAGCCGGCGCGACGACACCCGCACCTGGGGGCCGCCCTTCGTCGAGGACAGCGGTCCGACCTGGGATGCCGCCTACTACTTCTGCGCCAACCGCAACAAGCGCGCCATCGCCGTGGATTTCGGCCACCCCGACGGCGCTGCGCTGCTGCGTCGCCTGGCCGCCTCGGCGGACGTGCTGGTGGAGAACTACAAGGTCGGCACCCTGGCGCGCTACGGCCTGGATTACGCCGCGCTGAAGGCACTCAATCCGAAGCTGATCTACTGCTCGGTCACCGGCTTCGGCCAGACCGGCCCCTATGCCGGGCGCGGCGGCTACGACTTCTTGGTGCAAGGCATGAGCGGCCTGATGAGCATTACCGGGCGCCGCGACGACGAGCCCGGCGCCGGGCCGCTGAAGGTGGGTTTGCCGGTGAGCGATCTGTTCTGCGGGCTGTACTCGACTATCTCGATCCTCGCCGCGCTGAACCATCGCCACGCCAGCGGCGAAGGCCAGCACATCGACTGCGCGCTGCTCGACAGCCAGCTGTCGCTGATGGCCAACCAGGCGATGAACCATCTGGTCAGCGGGCAGGTGCCGCAACGCCTGGGCAACGCCCACCCCAACGTGGTGCCGTACCGCGACTTCGCCTGCAGTGACGACTACATCCTCGTCGCCTGCGGCTCCGACGGGCAGTTCCAGGCGCTGTGCCGCCTGCTCGGCCGCGACGACCTCGGCGGCGATCCGCGCTTCACCCGCAACCCCGGCCGCAGCCAGCACCGCCGCGAACTGGAAGTGGAGCTGGCGAGAAGCATCGCCGGCTGGCGCGCCGCCGACCTGCTGGCCGCCATGGAAAAGGCCGGCGTGCCCGGCGGGCCGATCAACAACCTGCAGCAGGCCCTGGCCGATCCGCAGGTACAGGCGCGCGGCCTGTTGCAGACCCTGACCCGGCAGGACGGCACCCAAGTCACCCTGCTCGGCTACCCGGCGCGCTTCTCCGCGTCCCCGCCGACCTACCGCCTCGCGCCGCCGATGTTCGCCCAGGACACCGCGCAGGTACTGGCCGAGCAACTGGGACTGGCCTCCGAGCAACTGGCGGAGCTGGCCGGCAAGGGAGCTATCGCCCTGGCCCCGCCGCGGGCGGAGGCTGTTCCGAAGGCCGGCTGAGACGGCGGCTTTGCATTCGCTCGCCTCGATCCATATGATGCATATATGTTTTGTTATGCTTCATAGCGAATGACGAGAGGGGGCGAGAGACTCATGGGCATCATCAACCTGGACGACGACCTGCACGACCAGCTGCGCCGCGCCAGCTCCGTGGCCTGCCGCTCGATCAACGCCCAGGCGGCGTTCTGGATCAAGATCGGCATGCTCTGCGAGCTGGAGCCGACCCTGAGCTTCAACGAGATCATCACCCGCGAACTGCAGGAGGCCGGGGTCAAATACTCCGCCGCGGGAGGCGCCAAGTGATCAAGACCCCGGCGGAACTGGCGCTGATGGCCGAGTCCGGCCGGCTGCTGGCGAAGGTCTTCGGCTTCGTCGACAGCCTGCCGCTCGAAGGCATGACGACCCTGGAAGTGAACGACCGGGTCGAGCGCTATATCGTCGATGAGCTGCAGGCGCGGCCGGCCAGCAAGGGCCAGTACGGCTTCGCCTACGTGCTCAACTCCTCGCGCAACCAAGTGGTCTGCCACGGTGTGCCGTCCGAGGCGGACCGCCTCCAGGACGGCGATATCGTCAACTTCGACATCACCCTGGAGAAGAACGGCTTCATTGCCGATTCGAGCAAGACCTACCTGATCGGCAACGTCTCGCCCGCTGCCCGGCGGCTGGTGGAAATCACCTATGAAGCCATGTGGAAAGGGATCCGCGCGGTCAAGCCGGGCGCCCGTCTGGGCGACATCGGCCACGCCATCGAGCGCCACGCCCGGCAGCATGGCTACACCGTGGTGGAGGACTACTGTGGTCATGGCATCGGCCGCGAGATGCACGAGCCGCCGCAGGTGCTGCACTTCGGCCGCCCGCGCACCGGGCAGGTGCTCCGCGAAGGCATGACCTTCACCATCGAGCCCATGCTCAACCAGGGCCATTCCGGGGTGAAAACCCTGGCGGACGAATGGACCGTGGTCACCCTCGACGGCCAGCTCTCCGCGCAGTTCGAGCACACCGTGGCGGTGACTGCCAAGGGATTCGAGGTCCTCACGCTTCGCCCCGAAGAGCGCACATCCCGGCTTTCGTAGAAGCGGACTCCGTCCGCGACAGCTTCCAATCGCGGATGACGTAGGGGGGGGTAAACCGCACCGGGTTTGAGCCCCACGCCACAGCCAAGGGGGCGCGCGGGAAGAAGGGTGTAGGGGGGCGCCCCCCCCACCAACCGTAGTGT
>NZ_JBGLYK010000014.1:0-55728 GCF_047304025.1 Pseudomonas sp. Pseusp97
CCCTTTTGGCCCCTCGTTTGCGCGCAAAAAACCCCCCCCCGGGGGGTTTGGCCAGAATGCCCGCTCCTGCGAAAAGCGTCGGCCTTGCGGATTCACTTCACATTGACGGTGATCTGCTGCGACTCCACCGGCGGGTCGAAGGGCACGTGGTTCTTGTCGCCCACCAGCAGTTGCAGGGTGTGCTTGCCCGGCGGCAGGGTCACCTGGGTCTCGGTCTGGCCCTTGCCGAAGTGCTTGATCTGGTCGGTCATCGGCAGCGGCAGGTTCATCGCCGGCTGCTCCTTGAGGTCGATCAGCAGGTGGTGGTGGCCGGTGGCTGGCGAATCCACGCCCGCTGGCGCGACGCCCATGCCCTTGAGGCCGAATTTGACGGTGAAGGTCTTGTCCACCGTGGCGCCGTCGGCCGGCTCGATGAAGTAGACCTTGGCGCCTTCCGGGGCCGGGGTGCGCGGGATGTCCGCGGCAACGGCGGAAGTGGCGGCGAGCAAGGCGGCAAGACCGAGGCAAGGCAGCAGGGTTCTCATGTTCTTCTCCTTCTTCACGACAATCGAAAAGGCGAAGGACCCGCTCAGGCCGGCCTCGCCGTTCCGCATGGAACGCACAAGCATAGGCGCCAGGGCGCGAGGCTCAAGCAAAATAGTGCGTCTTCGAGTGTCGACGGCCGCTCTAGCCTCCGGCTTCCAGCCCGGCCAGGCAGACGGCGGCGGCATCCAGTTCTTCCTCGCTGAACACCAGCACGCCCATGCGCTTGAGGGCGGCGGCAGTGACGCCTTCTCCGGCGACCTTCTGGCCACTGAAGCTGCCGTCATAGTTCTCGCGGTTGCCGCAGGAAGGGCTGCGCGCCTTGAGCACCGCCAGGCGGATGTCGTGGCGGCGCACCAGGGCCATGGCTTCCTCGGCGCCGAGCAGGAAGGCGTCGCTGACGTCCTCGCCCTCCACCGTCATCACCGGGCGCGCCCGTTCCAGCACGGCCATGCCCTGGCCACCAGGGATCTCCGCCGGGGCGCGGGGCGTCGGCAGGCCGCCGGCGACTTCCGGGCACAGCGCTACTACCCGCCCCTGGTCCAGCCAGCGCGACAGCAGGTCGAACGGCCCGTGCGCGCCGCCGTCGTAGCGGACGCGATGGCCAAGCAGGCAGCGGCTGACGAGAACCTTCTGCATGGGCGAATCACTCCCTTTTGGAAGGGGACAGACTAGCCGCTCGCCGTTTGCCGGTCACGCCGGGTAACGCAACTTTCATCGGCGCGTCTGTCGCAACAGGTTTCCGGCCCGCCGAAAGTCGGGTCCTTGAGCGGCGCGCCGGTCGTCGGCGCCTGCCTGGGCACAACCTTCGACGGGAACAGCCGTCCGGCACTGGCTGCGCGGCGGGCCTCCACCCAGACTCGCGCATCGGCCAATCGCCATGGAGTCTCCGTCATGCCGCGTCTCTCGCTCTGCACCGCCGCCTTCGTCGCGCTGTCCTATCTGCCGTTGGCCTTCGCCGAGCTCCAGCCACTGGACAACGAACGCCTGGGCGCCGTCACCGGCCAGGACGGCATCAGCATCCGCGCTGACGTACTGGCGCGCATGGACAGCATGGCGTGGAAGGACGACGGCGGCAGCGTCTCGCTGCGCAATGTGTTCATCGACAACGGTTGCGTGAGCGCAGGCGATTGCCCTGACGGCCGTGGTGGCAACCTGCCCTACGGCCCCGCGCAGCTGGGCCTGAGCCTGCCGATCTTCGGCATCGAACAGCCGACCCTGCAGGTGGACGTGGTACAGGGCGCCGGCGGCCAGCAGCAACTGGCGCTGACCCTGCCCGACCTGACCACCATCAACCAGCAGCTCAACGCCAGCGGGCTGCCGTCACAGACCATCCGCCTGCGAGTGGCCGGTGATCTCTACGTGGGCGGCGGAAAACTGGGAAGCATCGAAGTGCGCGATATCCAGGACATCAGCGGCACGCTGAAGATCTGGGGGCACTGACAGCTCAGAGCGGGGCGTCACCGCGGCGACGGAACCAGCCGGTCAGCGACAGGCGCTCGTGGCTGGCCGGCAGCACCTCGTGGGGGAAATCGGCGGAGAGGAACACCACCAGCCGGCCGGCCACAGGCGGCAGGTCCAGCGTCCGTTCGTCGGGGAAGTACAGGCGCAGTTCGCCGCCCTGCGCCACCGGCCAGTCGCGGTTGAGGTAGAGGACTGCCGAGACGGCGCGGCGATCATCGTCGCGGAAGCGGTCCAGGTGCTTCTGGTAGAACGCTCCCGGCGGGTAGAGCGCGAAGTGCCCCTCGAAGTCTTCCAGGCCCAGGTACAGCGAGCGATTGATCTCTTGGCGCAGCGCATCCAGCGCCCTCAGGTAGAGATCGCAGGCCTCGGACTGGCCGGGCTCGAGCCACTGGATGCGGTCGCCGCGAACACCTTCGCGCACGGCCTGCCCGTCGCCCCGGCCGATAGCGGCGGCGGCCAGCTTGCCGGCCGCGTCGCGGGCACGGCACTCCGTTGCCAGCCGGGCGATCAGGGCATCGGGAAGGAAGGCGTCCTGCTGCGACCAGCCCTTGTCGGCGAGGTCGTCAACGATGCGTTGCAGGAGGGGGCCTTGCATGAATGGAGAAGGGGCGTCGAAATACATCGCGCATTGTAACGTCCGGCGCCAGTGTCTCGACAAGCAGGGCAAGCCTTGCCGACAATAGCCCCCGGCGAGCGAACCCTGCCGCCCAAAAGGAGTTGCAATGCGCGTACTGCTGGCCCTCACCCTTCTTGTACTGGGCATGCCTGCCCTGGCCGACAACTACCAGCGCCTGTACCAGGCCGCCGGCTGGCCGGAACAGCGAGCGCACTTCAATGACGCCCTGCACGCGGCGCAGAAGCGCTACCAGGGCAACCTGCCGCCGGCGCTGTACCAGACGCTGGTCGACAACAGCAACCAGCGCTTCGCTCCCGCCGACATTGACCAGCGCGCCTTGAACGGCCTGCGCCAGAACCTGCCGGACAGCACCGCGGCGGTGAACTTCTTCGAATCCCCGCTGGGCCGCAAGGTGGCCGGTGCCGAGACCCTGGCCACGCGCAGCGACCAATTGCAGAAATACGCCAATGGCCTGCCGCGCCAACAGGCCAGCGAGGCGCGCAAGCAGATCGTCCATCGCCTGAGCCAGATCCTGCCGGCCCGCGAAGCCGGCGCCGAAGTCAGCCTGGCCCTGGCCAGCGTCGCCGCCGACAGCCTCAGCCAGATGCTCCCGGGCCTGCTCGGTGGTGGCAGCGCCCAGGGCATGCTCGAAGGCCAGCGGCAGAAGCTGATGAGCCAGATCGGCGCCGATCTCGACAACACCCTGCTATATGTCTATCGCGGCCTGAGCGATGCCGAGCTGAGCCAGTTCGCCGACTTCAGCGAGTCGCCGGCCGGCCGCGACTACTACCGCGCCGCCCTGGCGGCCCTCAAGGCGGGCCTGGCGGTCTCGTCCAACGGGCAGTGATCGGAATAGACCTACCGCGCTTGAGGACCACTCCGAGGCGCGCACCTCCTAGAATGGCACCCGCTGTACAGAGGGTGGCGCCTGAGGATCATGGCGCAAGGAGTGAAGGACACACCCTCCACTACAGCGGCAACCGTCCCCGCGCCATCCCCGCTACGCCATCCGCTCACTGAGAAAATCGAAGTAACGCCTGCGCAGCGTCTCGCTCTCGTTCGCCAGGTGATGCCGCGCGCCAGTGAGCAGCAGGCATTCGATCTTCTCGAATTTCTCCTCCAGCACCTTCAGGTTGTAACGCCAGTCCACCGTCTCGTCGGCGTCGCCCTGCACCACCAGCAGGCTCTGCGCGCCGTGGCCGGCCGCTTCGATGCGCGGAATCCAGCGCGCCAGCGCACCGACCCAGGCCGTGGGCAGGATCTTGGGTTGCAGCGGATCGCGGTCGCGCAGGAAGGCGAGGAATTCGGTGTCGCTGGAGTTTTCGCTGAAGCGTCGCGGGATCGAATCCACGAAGGGCCGCAGCATCTGGTAGCTGAACTTCGACCAGCCCCAGGCCCGTGGCCGCACCAGCGGCGCCAGCAGGATGGTACGACCCAGTTCCGGGCGCGGTGCGCCGGTGAGCAGGTAGTCCAGCAGGATCGCCCCGCCGGTGCTCTGCCCGCAGAGGTGCCAGGGTTGCGGCAGGTCCAGTGCCTGCGCCTGGCCCAGGAGTGCGCCGAGGACCACCTGGTATTCGGCGAAGTCGCCGATGCTGGCGGCCGCGCCGCCGGACAGGCCGTGCCCCGGCAGGTCGCAGGCCAGCACCGCGAAGCCCATGCCCAGCGCCCAGTCGATGACGTGGCGGTACAGGCCCATGTGGTCGTAGTAGCCGTGCAGCAGCACGACGGTGCCGCGCGCCAGCACCGGCCGCCAGTACTGCGCGGCAATCTGGTAGCCGCCTGCCTCGAAGGTGCCCAGCCGGCTCTGCAGGCCGGGATGACGGGCGTGCAGGTCCAGGCCGTAGAAATGCTGGTACAGCGCGATGCCGACCTCGTTCGCCTCTGCGGTCAGAGGTCGCAGCAGGGTGCGCAGCAGATCGGGCTGGAAGGCTTCAGGCATGGGCTTTTCGCTTCTGGCAGGCGGGTGACGAAAGGAGCGCGTGCGGCAGCGGGATATTCTGCCGCGCCCGCCCCCGTGGCAAGCTTGTCGGCTATCTTACCGACTCTGTCACTGGTCGCCGTCATGTCCTCACCCCGAAAATCGCTGTTCACCTGGCTGATCGCCGCGCTCTGCCTGGGCGCGCTGCTCGCCACCTACTGGTGGTACGAGAATCGATTCATCCGCCCGTTCAGCCACCAGCCGCAGCTGTTTTCCGGCGATCACCTGATGCTGCCCGCACAACTGGCCGGCCCCGGTAAGGTTCGCCTGGTGCACTTCTGGGACCCGGCCTGCCCGTGCAACGTCGGCAACCAGCAGCACCTCGCCGAGCTGATCCAGCGCTTCGGCCCGCAGGGCGTGGAGTTCTTTGCCGTGCAGAAGCCCGGCAGCCGCGGCCACCTGCCCGACACGCTGAATGCCATGCGCGCGCTGGACTCACTGCCCGGGGCCGAGCAACTGCCGGCCAGCCCCGCCGTGGCGATCTGGGACGCCCAGGGCAAGCTGGCCTACTTCGGCCCGTACAGCGAAGGCGCGGTGTGTACCTCTGGCAACAGTTTCATCGAGCCGATCCTCAATGCCCTGGTCCAGGGGCGCCAGGTGAATGCGACCCACACCCTGGCGGTGGGCTGCTATTGCCCCTGGGACGGCGCGAAGCACTGAGCCGCATCAACGAAGCCGATGGCCAATCCGTGACTACACTTGGTTCGCCGGCCCATGAAGGGCCGATCGCCACCAAGGAGCTTTACGTATGCGTCTTCATTCCGCCCTCGCCTTCTGCGCCGTCCTCTCCACCGCGGCCGTCCTGCCCCTGGCCGCCCACGCCGAAGATGCCCCCAGCAGCAAACAGGTGATGGAGCAGCACAAGCAGGCCATCAACAACCGCATTGCCGACATCGACTACAAGCGCAAGCGCATCGTCGAAGCCAACATGAAGCTCACCCCGCAGGAAACCGAGAAGTTCTGGCCGATCTACAACAGCTACCGCACCGAGGCGGACAAGCTGAGCAAGCAGACCCTGGCGATCATCATCGACTACGCCAACAGCTATAACACCGGCTCGGTCAGCAACGACGACGCGGCGAAGCTGCAGAAGCAGGTACTGGAGCTTCAGGACGATCGTCAGGAGCTGAAGGAGAAGTACCTCAAGCGCATCGCCAAGGAAGTCTCGCCGCAGCGCGCCCTGCGCTTCCTGCAGGTCGAGGACCAGCTCGACGCCATGGCGCTGCTGGAAGTCAGCCGCGAAATCCCGCTGGCCGAGTAATCCTCAGCCTTCGGTGCCGCCCTGCAGGCGCTGGCGATAGCGCTCGGGCGGCACCGAATACCAACGCTTGAACGCGCGATAGAACGGCGACAGCTCGGCGAAGCCACAGGCTCGCGCCACCTCGCGAATCGCCTCGCCCTGCTCCAGCAGCTGCACCGCACGCTGCCGGCGCACCTCCTCCCGCACCTCCCTGAAGGTTTGCGCCCGGCCCGCCAGGTTGCGCTGCAGCAGCCCAGGCCGCACACCCAGCTCACGGGCGCAACTTCGCAGGGTGCACTCCTCCTCCCCCAGCCGTATGGCGATCAGGTAGCGCAGACGGTTGAGCAGGTCGTTCTCGTCCAGCGTCCCCAACTGTTCCCGCGCGTGCTCGGTGAGCAACCGATGCAGCACCGGATTGCCGGTGCGTGAGGGTCGGGCCAGCAATGCACGGTCGAACAGCAAGGCGTCATTGGGCTTGCCAAAGCTCGGCGTCAGGCCGAACAGCCGCCGGTGCTCGCTCAGCCGGCGCGGCTGCGGATGACGGAATTCGATGGCCTGGACGCGGAACTCATCGTCGGTGATCAGTGCCAGCAGCTTGAGGAACAGCAGCATCAGGCACTCCATCTGCTGGCGCAGGTTGCTGCTGCCCAGGTAGTTGAGGTCGAGGATCAGTCGGACCTGCTCGCCCTCCTCGCGCATTTGCGCGGCAAAACCGCCGGAAAGGATGTGCTGGAAGCGCAGGAAGCTGTGCAGCGCCTCGCGCAGGTCGCCGCTGGCCATCAGCAGGTAGCCGACCACGTCCAGCAGGCGCGGCTTCATCGCCTCGCCCAGGTGCAGGCCGATATCGGCGTCACCGGTAATCTCGTCGAGCGTCGTCCAGAACAAGGGCGCATCGTCATGCACCAGGCGGCCGCTCTGCGCCGGCGGCGGCAGGCGCACCTTCTGCAGGGCCTGGCGGTAGATATCGGTGGGGTCGAAGCCCAGCACCGAAAGCGCCTCGTACAACTGGCGGCGCAGGGTGGCGGACTGGGTCAGCGCCGGGGCGGCGGGGAAGTTCAGTTCGGGGGCGGCCATGGTCACTCCTGGAATTGACCAGAGAATTCCAGCAGCGAGACCTTTGGTCAATGAGCGATGAGCGCTATCCACTGCAGAATCGCCGCATAACTACAAGGAGTTGCCGCATGAAACGCACTTTGACTGTCCTCGCTGTCGTGGTCGCCGCCGCCGCGGCAGGCGCCGGCTGGTACCTGCACGGCAAGCAGCCGGTACGCGACGGACAATTGCCCCTGGCCGGCCTTGCCAGCGAAGTCACGGTTCGCTATGACGAGCGCGGCGTGCCGCACATCAAGGCCGGCAGCGAGGAGGACATGTACCGGGCGATCGGCTATGTCCACGCCCAGGACCGCCTGTTCCAAATGGAAATCCTCCGTCGCCTGTCCCGTGGCGAGCTGGCCGAGGTGCTCGGGCCCAAGCTGGTGGACACTGACCGCATGTTCCGCAGCCTGCGCATCCGCGACCACGCCGCCGAATACGTGGCCAGGCAGGACAAGAATTCCCCGGCCTGGAAGGCGTTGGTCGCCTACCTCGATGGCGTCAACCAGTTCCAGGACAGCCATCCGCGTCCGGTGGAATTCGACATCCTCGGCATTGCCAAGCGCCCCTTCACGCCCGAGGACACCGTCAGCGTCGCCGGCTACATGGCCTACAGCTTTGCCGCCGCCTTCCGCACCGAGCCCGTGCTGACCTACGTGCGCGACGAACTGGGCGCGGACTACCTGAAGGTCTTCGACCTCGAATGGCATCCCGAAGGCGTGATGACGCCCAAGGCGCTGGCCGCCGCCGACTGGCAGGACCTGAGCGCCATCGCCCGCCTGAGCCACGCCGCGCTGGAGAAGGCCGGCCTGCCGCAGTTCGAGGGCAGCAACGCCTGGGCCGTTTCCGGCAGCCGCACCAAAAGCGGCAAGCCGCTGCTGGCGGGCGACCCGCACATCCGCTTCGCCGTGCCGGCGGTGTGGTACGAGATGCAGGCCAGCGCGCCGGGCTTCGAGCTGTACGGTCACTACCAGGCGCTCAACCCCTTCGCCTCGCTCGGCCACAACCTGCAGTTCGGCTGGAGCCTGACCATGTTCCAGAACGACGACGTCGATCTGGTCGCCGAGAAGGTCAACCCGGACAACCCCAACCAGGTCTGGTACCACGGCCAGTGGGTCGACCTGAAAAGCGAGGAGCAGAGCATCGCGGTAAAGGGCGAGGCGCCGGTGAAGATCACCCTGCGCAGCTCGCCCCACGGCCCGCTGGTCAACGACGCGCTGGGCACTGCCGCGGGCAGGACGCCGGTATCCATGTGGTGGGCCTTCCTGGAAACCCGGAATCCGATCCTCGACGCCTTCTACGAGCTGAACCGCGCCGACACGCTGGACAAGGCCCGCGCGGCGGCCTCGAAGATCCAGTCGCCGGGCCTCAACGTGGTCTGGGCCAATGCCCGTGGCGACATCGGCTGGTGGGCCTCGGCGCAATTGCCAGTGCGCCCGGACGGGGTCAACCCGAACTTCCTCCTTGATGGCGCCAGCGGCCAGGCCGACAAGAACGGCTTCTATCCCTTCAGCGAGAACCCGCAGGAAGAGAACCCGGCGCGCGGCTACATCGTCTCCGCCAACTTCCAGCCGGTGCCGGCCAATGGCCGGCCGATCCCGGGGTACTACAACCTGCCCGATCGCGGCCAGCAGTTGAACAAGCGCCTGTCCGACCCGTCGGTGAAGTGGGACCTGCAGAACAGCCAGGCGCTGCAGCTGGATACCTCCACCGGCTACGGCCCGCGCTTCCTCAAGCCGCTGCTGCCGATCCTGCGTGAGGCCGCGGCAACCGACGAAGAGAAGGCGCTGGTGGAGAACCTGGCCAACTGGCAGGGCGACCATCCGCTGGACTCGGTGACCGCCACGGTGTTCAACCAGTTGCTCTATCAGGTAGCCGACGGCGCCATGCGCGACGAGATGGGCGACGCCTTCTTCGACAACCTGCTGTCCACCCGCGTGCTCGACGTGGCCCTGCCGCGCCTGGCAGCCGACGAAAGCTCACCCTGGTGGGACAACCGCAAGACGCCGCAGAAGGAGACCCGCGCGGATATCGTCAAGGCCGCCTGGAAGGACAGCCTGGCGCACCTGCGCGCCAAGCTCGGCCAGGACTCGAAGCAGTGGCAGTGGGGCACGGCGCACACGCTCACCCACGGCCATCCGCTGGGCCAGCAGAAGCCGCTGGACCGGATCTTCAACGTCGGCCCGTTCGCTGCCCCCGGCGGTCACGAGGTACCCAACAACCTGTCGCACCGCGTCGGCCCGGCGCCCTGGCAGGTGGTCTACGGCCCGTCCACCCGCCGCCTGATCGACTTCGCCGACCCGGCCCACAGCCTGGGCATCAACCCGGTAGGCCAGAGCGGCGTGCCCTTCGACAAGCACTACGACGACCAGGCCGAGGCCTACATCGAAGGTCAGTACCTGCCGCAGCACTATGACGACAATGAGGTGAAGGCCAACACCAAGGGCATCCTGCGGCTCATCCCCGTGCGTCGCTGAAGCCCGCTCGACCAGAGCCGCCCCTGAAATGAAAAACCCCGCTCCTGCGGGGTTTTTCATTGGTGCGTTGTAGAGAGTGTTGCGGGAGATGCCGAAGCTCCCTGGCGCGTTATTTCCCCAAGGGATAACGATCGGGGTGTTGTATTGGGCGCCGTCTCCCGCACGGAGTGCCAAAAGGCGTCACTGGAAGTTTGCCGGCTGCGCGGCCCGGTCCTGGTTCGGGGGGTGACCGGACAACGCATCCGAACACTTCAAGCGTAGTTGGCAATCGGCCGGGAGCGAGCCTTTGCGACCCACGGATTTTTCCGATAAACCCCGAATTTCCAAGCACTTCGGAATAACGCGTGAGAAAAAAAACACGGGCCACCCGAAGGTGGCCCGTGGTTCGACAAGCGCCGGATACTACCGGCCGACAAGACGGCGTCAGGCGGTGGCTGTCGAACCCTTCTGCCAGTCGGTCGCGTTGGACTCCATGGCTTCCTGGATCGCGCGCTTGCGACGTTCCTCGGCCTGACGGGTGAAGTACCAGGCGAAGAAGGTGAACAGCGAGACGGTCAGCAGGATCAGGCTGGCGACGGCGTTGATCTCCGGCTTCACGCCTAGGCGCACCGCGGAGAACACTTCCATCGGCAGGGTGGTGGAGCCCGGACCGGACACGAAGCTGGCCAGCACCAGGTCATCCAGCGACAGCGCGAAGGACATCATGCCGCCCGCCGCCAGCGACGGCGCGATCATCGGGATGGTGATCAGCATGAACACCTTCCAGGGCTTGGCGCCCAGGTCCATGGCCGCTTCCTCGATGGACAGGTCCAGCTCGCGCAGGCGCGCCGACACCACCACCGCCACGTAGGACGAGCAGAAGCTGGTGTGGGCGATCCAGATGGTCACGATGCCGCGCTCCTGCGGCCAGCCGATCAGCTGGGCCATGGCGACGAACAGCAGCAGCAGCGACAGGCCGGTGATCACCTCGGGCATGACCAGCGGCGCGGTGACCATGCCGCCGAACAGCGTACGGCCACGGAAGCGCGGGATGCGGGTCAGCACGAAGGCGGCCAGGGTGCCCAGGGCCACCGAGGAGATCGCGGTGTAGCAGGCGATCTCCAGCGAGCGGAACACCGAACCGACCAGCTGCTGGTTATCCAGCAGGCCGACGTACCACTTCACCGACCAGCCGCCCCACACGGTCACCAGCTTGGAGCCGTTGAACGAGTAGATGACCAGGATGAGCATCGGCACGTAGATGAAGAGCAGGCCCAACACCAGCATGATGTTGGAGAACGACCAGCGCTTGTTCATACCTTGCCCTCCAGCTCTTTAGCCTGGTTCTTGTTAAAGAGGATGATGGGCACGATCAGGATCAGCAGCATCACCACGGCAAGGGCGGAAGCCACCGGCCAGTCACGGTTGTTGAAGAACTCCTGCCACAGCACCTTGCCGATCATCAGCGTCTCGGGGCCGCCGAGCAGTTCCGGGATCACGAACTCGCCCACCGCCGGGATGAACACCAGCATGCAGCCGGCGATGATGCCGTTCTTGGACAGCGGCACGGTGATCTTCCAGAAGCTGGTGAAGCTGCGCGCGCCGAGGTCGGACGCGGCTTCCAGCAGGCTCATGTCGTGCTTCACCAGGTTGGCGTAGAGCGGCATGACCATGAAGGGCAGGTACGAGTAGACGATGCCGATGTACACCGCGAAGTTGGTGTTCAGGATCGTCAGCGGCTCGTTGATGATGCCCAGCCACATCAGGAAGCTGTTGAGCAGGCCGTTGTTGGACAGGATGCCCATCCAGGCGTACACGCGGATCAGGATCGCCGTCCAGGTCGGCATCATGATCAGCAGCAGCAGGACGGTCTGCATTTCCTTGCTGGCGCGGGCGATGGCATAGGCCATCGGGTATCCGATGAGCAGGCACAGGAAGGTGCTGATCGCCGCCATCTTCAGCGAGCCCAGGTAGGCGTCGATGTAGAGCGGGTCGTCCGTCAGCATCAGGTAGTTGCCCAGGTTCATCACGACCTGGAGCGTCTGGTCGGCGTACTGGAACACTTCGGTGTACGGCGGAATGGCCACGTCCGCTGCCGCCAGACTGATCTTCAGCACGATGGCGAAGGGCAGCAGGAAGAACAGGAACAGCCAGAAGAACGGCACACCGATCACGGCATGCCGGCCGTTCGGCAGGCGTTTCATGAGCGATTTGCTGATGTTCATGATTGCAGTACCACACCGCTGTCGTCGTACCAGCTGATGTAGACCGGCTGGTCCCAGGTCGGGCGCGCGACGTGGCGCTCGGCGTTGGCCATGAAGGCCTGGACGATGAAGCCCGAAGCCAGCTTGATGTAGTACACCGAGTGACCGCCCAGGTAGGCGATGTCGTGGACGGTGCCCTGGGCGACGTTGAAGCCTTCGTGCTCGAGGTTTTCCGGCTTCTGCGCGCTGACCATGACCTTTTCCGGACGCAGCGCGTAGGTGATGCGCTTGTTCTCGGCACGGGTACTGATGCCGTGGCCGATGTAGATCGGGTTTTCCAGCTGCGGGCAGGCAATGACCGCGTGGTCCTGCAGGTCCTCGACGATCTCGCCGTCGAACAGGTTGACGTTGCCGATGAACTCGCAGATCAGGCGGCTGGCCGGCGTCTCGTAGATGTCCATCGGGCTGCCGATCTGCTCGATGCAACCCAGGTGCATGATGGCGATGCGCTGGGCCATGGTCATGGCCTCTTCCTGGTCGTGGGTCACCATCACGCAGGTCACGCCCACGCGCTCGATGATCTCCACCAGTTCCAGCTGCATCTGCGAACGCAGTTTCTTGTCCAGTGCGCCCATCGGCTCGTCGAGCAGCAGCAGCTTCGGACGCTTGGCCAGGGAGCGGGCCAGGGCCACGCGCTGGCGCTGGCCACCGGAGAGCTGGTGCGGCTTGCGCTTGGCGTACTGGGTCATCTGCACGAGCTTGAGCATCTCGTCGACGATCTTGTCGATCTCGGCCTTGGGCAGGCCGTCCTGCTTGAGGCCGAAGGCGATGTTCTGCGCCACGCTCATGTGGGGGAACAGGGCGTAGGACTGGAACATCATGTTGATCGGCCGCTCGTAGGGCGGCAGGTCGGTAATGTCCTGGCCATCGAGGAAGATGCGACCTTCAGTGGGACGCTCGAAACCAGCCAGCATGCGAAGCAGGGTCGACTTGCCCGAACCCGAACCACCCAGCAGGGCGAAGATCTCGCCTTTCTTGATGTCCAGGGACACGCTGTCCACAGCCAGCGTTTCGTCGAACTGCTTGCTGACCCGGTCGATTTTTACCAGAACCTCTTTAGGCTTCTGGTCGCCACTCAAGGCTTTCTTGTAGGCACCGGAGGCTATTGCCATTACCACAACTCCCAAATCATAGAGGCCCGGCCCCCGCGGCCGGGCATGCTTGGTATTACAGGGCTGGCGCAGTTTACGTGCGCCGCACGGCCTTTCGAGGGGCCCTGCGACGCTCCGTGCCCGCGCGGACGGATTTGGGGAAAACCGTCTTACTTGCCCGACTTGATCTTGGTCCAGGAACGGGTCATGAGGCGCAGGGTCTTCGGCGGCAGCTCATGCTGCACGAAGAGTTTGTCGAGAACCTCCTGGGAGGGGTACACCTCAGGATTGTTGCGCACGGACTCATCCATGAACTCGCCAGCCTTGGGGTTCGGGTTGGCGTAACCGACGTAATCGCTGACCTTGGCGATCACCTCGGGTTTGAGCAGGTAGTTGATGAACGCATGGGCCGCCTTCGGGTTGGAGGCATCCTTGGGCACGGCGAGGATGTCGAACCACAGGTTGGCGCCTTCCTTGGGAATGGCGTAGGCGATGTTCACGCCCTTGCCGGCTTCCTTGGCGCGGTTGGCGGCCTGGAACACGTCTCCGGAGAAGCCGGCGGCGACGCAGATGTTGCCGTTGGCAAGGTCGGAGATGTACTTGGAGGAGTGGAAGTAGGTGACGTACGGACGCACCGCCATCAGCTTCTCTTCGACTTTCTTGTAGTCGTCCGGGTTGGTGCTGTTGGGGTCCAGCCCCAGGTACTTGAGCACGGCCGGCATCATCTCGTCGCCCGAATCGAGGAAGGCGACGCCGCACTGGCTGAGCTTCTTCATGTTCTCGGGCTCGAAGAGGACGGCCCATGAATCGATCTTCTCGACACCCAGAACGGCCTTGACCTTCTCGACGTTGTAGCCGATGCCGTTGGTGCCCCACAGGTACGGCACGCCGTACAGGTTGCCCGGGTCGTTGGCCTCGAGCTGCTTCATCAGGTGCGCATCGAGGTTCGACCAGTTCGGCAGCTGGCTCCTGTCCAGCTTCTGGAACGCGCCGGCCTTGATCTGGCGACCGAGGAAGTGGTTGGACGGCACGACCACGTCGTAGCCGGTGCGACCGGCCAGCAGCTTGCCTTCCAGGGTTTCGTTGGAGTCGAAGACGTCGTAGACCGGCTTGATGCCGGTTTCCTTCTCGAAATCGGCGAGGGTGGTTTCGCCGATGTAGTCCGACCAGTTGTAGATGTGGACGGTCTGCTGCGCCTGTGCCAGCGAAGTCAGGCCGAAGACGGAGACTGCAGCGATCAGGGTTCTGCGGAAGGGAATGCGCACACGTGAGTCCTCTCGTTGTCTTTAACTACTTCAGTCGGTTGCTGCCGGGGTTTCGACGGCCGGTCCGTGGATAGCGCCGAACCCATCATCAGCACGAGAGCGCCGGGGCTTGCGCAGCCATTCCACCGATGGAAGCTGTTTGTTGCTGCCGGTAGCGGGCGAGGGAGCGCACTCCCCCGCCGCTTGCCCGGAACATCCGCTGCCGCGCCAGGCGGCAGCGATTACCCGATCACTTGCCGGACTTGATGGTGGTCCAGCTGCGGGTCATCAGACGCTGGGTCTTCGCCGGCAGGTCCGGGAAGGCGTAGAGCTTCTTCATCACCTCGTCGGTCGGGTAGATGCCCGGGTCCTTGCGAATGGCCTCGCTCACCAGCGGAGTGGCGGCGGAGTTGCCGTTCGGATAGGAAACGGTATCGCTGATCTCGGCGATGACCTTCGGCTCGAGCAGGAAGTTGATCCACTTCAGCGCGGCTTCCTGGTTCTCGGCATCCTTCGGAATGGCGACGGTGTCGAAGAACGCGCCGGCACCTTCCTTCGGAATGTTGTATTTCACGGTGACCTTGTTCTTGGCTTCTTCAGCGCGGGACTTGGCCTGGTAGACGTCACCCGAGTAACCGATGGCCACGCAGATGTTGCCGTTGGCGATGTCGGAGATGTACTTGGACGAGTGGAAGTAGGAGATGTACGGACGAATCTTCAGGAACAGCGCTTCGGCTTCCTTCAGCTCTTTCGGGTCCTGGCTATCGGGCTTGTAGCCCAGGTAGTGCAGGGCGGCCGGGAGCATTTCGGTCGGCGAGTCGAGGAAGCTCACGCCGCAGGCCTTCAGCTTCTGGATGTTTTCCGGCTTGAACACCAGGTCCCAGGAGTCCACCGGGGCGTTGTCGCCCAGCGCAGCCTTGACCTTATCCGGGTTGTAGCCGATGCCAATGGTGCCCCACAGGTACGGGATCGCGTACTGGTTGCCCGGGTCGCTGATCTCCAGGGTCTTCATCAGGTCGGGGTTGAGGTTCTTCCAGTTCGGCAGCTTGGACTTGTCCAGCGGCTGGTAGACGCCAGCCTTGATCTGCTTGGCCAGGAAGGAGTTGGACGGCACCACGATGTCGTAGCCCGACTTGCCGGCCAGCAGCTTGGCTTCCAGCACTTCGTTGCTGTCGTAGACGTCGTAGACGACCTTGATTCCGGTTTCCTTGGTGAACTGATCGACCGTGCCCGGCGCGATGTAGTCCGACCAGTTGTAGACGTGCAGCACCTTGTCATCTGCCTGCGCCATACCAGCCACAGCACCTGCCAGCGTCACGGCGAGCAGGGTTTTGCCGAAGGTCTTGAACATGCGGGTAGCTCCGTTTGTTTTTTTGATGTTCCGGGTGGCGTGGACATCTCCTTCCGTCACCACCCGGTGAGCCTGGCCAACGCACAGGCGCAGTCTGTCAAAGGTCCGGTGAAAGACTCAAGACAGAACGGCTGCGGCGGTTTGATCGAGGCACTTGCGCGCCAGGGTGATCAGGTCATCGATCTGCGATTTCTCGATCACCAGCGGCGGCGAGATAATCATAGTGTCTCCCACCGCGCGCATGATCAGACCGTTGCGGAAGCAGTGCTCGCGGCACAGCATCCCGACACCCTTGCCTTCGAAGCGCTCGCGGGTCTTCTTGTTCTTCACCAGCTCCAGTGCTGCCACCAGGCCTACCCCACGGGCTTCGCCTACCAGGGGATGGTCGGCCAGCTCTTGCCAGCGCTGCTGCAAATACGGTGCCGTTTCGTTCTTCACACGTTCGACGATCTTCTCTTCGCGCAGGATGCGGATGTTTTCCAGTGCCACCGCGGCGGCTACCGGGTGACCAGAGTAAGTGAAGCCGTGGTAGAACTCCCCACCCTCATTCAGGGTATGGACGATCTCGTCGCGAACGATCACGCCGCCCATGGGGATGTAGCCGCTGGTCAGACCCTTGGCGATCGGCATCAGGTCCGGGGCGTTGCCGAAGTACTGGCTGCCGAACCATTCGCCGGTACGGCCGAAGCCGCAGATGACTTCGTCGGCGATGAACAGGATGTCGTACTTGGCGAGGATCTCGCGGATCTTCGGCCAGTAGGACTTCGGCGGAACGATCACGCCGCCCGCGCCCTGCAGGGGCTCGGCGATGAAGGCGGCGACCTTGTCTTCGCCGACTTCGAGAATCTTCTTCTCCAGTTGCTCGGCCGCCCAGACGCCGAACTCTTCCGGGTCCATGTCGCCGCCTTCGCCGAACCAGTAGGGCTGGGCGATGTGCTCGATACCCGGGATCGGCAGGTCGCCCTGCTCGTGCAGCGCCTTCATGCCGCCCAGGCTGACGCCGGCGACGGTGGAGCCGTGGTAGCCGTTCCAGCGGCCGATGACGACTTTCTTCTGCGGCTGGCCCTTGATGCTCCAGTAATGGCGGACCATGCGCAGCACGGTGTCGTTGGATTCGGAACCCGAGCCGGTGAAGAACACGTGGTTCATGCCTTCGGGGGCGATGTCGGCGATGGCCTTGGCCAGCTCCAGCACCGGCGGGTGGGCGGTCTGGAAGAACAGGTTGTAGTAGGGCAGTTCCTGCATCTGCTTGTAGGCGGCTTCAGCAAGTTCCTTGCGACCGTAGCCGACGTTCACGCACCACAGGCCAGCCATGCCGTCGAGGATCTTGTTGCCCTCGCTGTCCCACAGGTACACGCCTTCGGCCTTGGTGATGATGCGCGCACCCTTCTCGTTCAGCTGCTTGTAGTCGGTGAACGGAGCCAGGTGGTGTTCGCGGCTGAGCGCCTGCCAGTATTGGGTGTTGGCGCTGGTCTGGTTAGTCATCTTGATAAAACCTCTTCTCTAAGAAACACGGGGCCCGGCCACGCGCCGGACCCCACGCCGATCAGACGGAAAGCAGGAGGAACTCGCGCTCCCAGGAACTGATTACTCGCTTGAAGTTCTCGTGCTCGGCGCGCTTCACCGCGACGTAGCCCCGAATGAACTTGTCACCCAGGTATTTCTCCAGGGTCTTGCTGCCTTCCATGCACTCCAGTGCGGCCTCGATGGTCAGCGGCAGGCGCAGGTTACGCCGTTCATAGCCGCGGCCCTTGACCTGGGCACTGGGTTTGAGGCCTTCGACCATGCCGATGTAGCCGCACAGCAGGCTGGCTGCCAGGGCCAGGTAGGGGTTGGCGTCGGCGCCGGCCAGGCGGTTTTCCACGCGGCGGTTGTCCGGGGTGGAGTCCGGCACGCGCAGGCCCACGGTGCGGTTCTCCTCGCCCCACTCCACGTTTACCGGCGCCGAGGTGTCGGGCAGGAAGCGGCGGAACGAGTTGACGTTCGGGGCGAACAGCGGCAACGCCTCGGGGATCAGCTTCTGCAGGCCGCCGATGTGGTGCAGGAACAGCTCGCTCATGCTGCCATCGGCGTTGGAGAAGATGTTCTTGCCGGTCTGGATGTCGACGATGCTCTGGTGCAGGTGCATCGCGCTGCCCGGCTCGCCGGTCATCGGCTTGGCCATGAAGGTGGCGGCGACGTTGTGCTTGAGTGCGGCCTCGCGCATGGTGCGCTTGAACACCACGATCTGGTCGGCCAGGTCCAGGGCATCGCCGTGACGGAAGTTGATTTCCATCTGCGCGGTGCCTTCTTCATGGATCAGCGTGTCCAGATCCAGGCCCTGCAGTTCGCACCAGTCGTACATGTCCTCGAACAGCGGGTCGAATTCGTTCGCCGCGTCAATGGAGAAGGATTGGCGACCGGTTTCCTGGCGGCCGGAACGGCCGATGGGGGCCTGCAGCGGGTAGTCGGGGTCGTCGCTGCGCTTGGTCAGGTAGAACTCCATCTCCGGCGCCACGATGGGCCGCCAGCCCTTGTCGGCGTAGAGCTTCAGCACGCGCTTGAGGACGTTGCGCGGCGACAGCTCGATGGGGTTGCCCAGCTTGTCGTAGGTATCGTGGATGACCATCGCGGTCGGCTCGATGGCCCAGGGGACGAGGAACACGGCATTCTCGTCCGGGCGGCAGACCATATCGATGTCGGCCGGGTCCAGCAGGTCGTAATAGATGTCGTCCTCGACGTAGTCACCGGTCACGGTCTGCAGGAGGACGCTCTCCGGCAGGCGCATGCCCTTCTCGTTGAGGAATTTTGCAGTCGGCGCGATCTTGCCCCGGGCAATCCCGGTCAGGTCGGCGATCATGCATTCCACTTCGGTGATCTTGCGTTCCTTCAACCAGCCGCTCAGCTGGTCTAACGTGCTAGTCATAAAGACCTCAGGGTTTGAGAGTCCGGCCCCAACGCCGGACTCAGCGGTTCCCCGCCCTCTTGCCGCAGGCTTTGCCGAATGCCTGGAAGATAGCGAGATAGTTGGGGTTCGTTTCGACCTGCCACTCCGGATGCCACTGCACCCCGACGGCAAAGGCCGCACCTTCGACGGAGAAGGCTTCAACCAACCCGTCAGGCGCCAGAGCTTCTACACGAAGGCCGGGCGCCAGACGATCAACGCCCTGGCCGTGAATGGAGTTGACCTGGAACTGCGAGGGTAGCCCGATACCGGCGAAAACGCCGCCCGGCTGCACGTCGACGACGTGCCGCAGCCCATACTGGATTTCGATCGGCTCACCGGCGGGTTCGCGGTGGTCCATGAAGCCCTCGACTTCGTGCACCTTCTGATGCAGCGAACCGCCGAAGGCGACGTTCATTTCCTGGAAGCCGCGGCAGATGCCCAGCAGCGGAATCCCGGCCGCGACGGCGCGGCGGATCAGCGGCAGCGTCGTGCTGTCGCGTGCGGAATCATGAGCAGTGCCGGCTTCGCTTGCGGAGCCACTATAATGATGGGGCTCGACGTTCGACGCCGAGCCTGTGAAGAGCAGGCCGTCGAACGCGGCCAGCATGTCTTCCTGGTCGATTGCATCGCCCAGGGAGGGAATGATCAACGGAATGCCCGAGGCCCCTGAGATCACAGCTCTGAGGTATTTGTCGCCAGCAACATGGTAGGGTTTGGAACCGATCTGCTTGAGGCAGGCGGACACGCCGATTAACGGCAGGCGAGACATGGGACACCCGTGTTTGTAAGTGTTATGGGCTTGAGGCCGAGCTTAGCCTTGTTCATTTTTTTACACAATAGCCATGTAAAAAATCAAACACGCCCCACTGAACAGCCCGCCGCCAAAGGCTCTCCGCTTAACAAAAGCCGCTCGAAACGCCCCAAAAACGGCCTGTCAGGACTGACTCGCCCCATTTTGGTGCGACATTGACAACCCTTGCCAATTCGGATTGACTCACACCTCAGCTTTCGAATGATTGAAATTTTTAACAATAAAGGTGTTACATCATGTCGGTACCCCAGAGTGCCGTGTCGCTCGATGAAGCGAGTGAGTTCCTGAAGGAACACCCCGAGGTCCAATTCGTCGACCTCCTTATTGCAGACATGAATGGTGTGGTCCGCGGCAAGCGCATCGAACGCACCAACCTGCCCAAAGTCTATGAGAAAGGCATCAACCTCCCCGCCTCTCTCTTCGCTCTCGACATCACCGGCTCCACGGTAGAAAGCACCGGCCTCGGCCTGGACATTGGCGACGCGGATCGCGTCTGCTTCCCCATCCCCAACACCCTCTCCATGGAGCCCTGGCAGAAGCGCCCGACCGCGCAGCTGCTGATGACCATGCACGAGATGGACGAGCGCCAGCCATTCTTCGCCGACCCGCGTGAAGTGCTGCGTCAGGTCGTACAGAAGTTCACCGACATCGGCCTGACCATCGTCGCGGCCTTCGAGCTGGAGTTCTACCTGATCGACCAGGAGAACGTGAACGGCCGTCCGCAGCCGCCGCGTTCGCCGATCTCCGGCAAGCGCCCGCAATCGGTCCAGGTCTACTCCATCGACGACCTCGACGAGTACGCCGACTGCCTGCAGGACATCATCGACGGCGCGCGCGCCCAGGGCATTCCGGCCGACGCCATCGTCAAGGAAAGCGCCCCGGCCCAGTTCGAAGTCAACATGCACCACGTCGACGACGCCCTGAAGGCCTGCGACTACGCGGTCCTGCTCAAGCGCCTGATCAAGAACGTCGCCTACGACCACGAGATGGACTCGACCTTCATGGCCAAGCCCTACCCGGGTCAGGCTGGCAACGGTCTGCACGTCCACGTCTCGCTGCTCGACAAGGACGGCAAGAACATCTTCACCAGCGAGGATCCCGAGCAGAACGCCGCGTTGCGCCACGCGATCGGCGGTGTGCTCGAGACCCTGCCGGCGTCGATGGCGTTCCTCTGCCCGAACGTCAACTCGTACCGCCGTTTCGGTTCGGCCTTCTTCGTGCCGAACGCGCCGAGCTGGGGCCTGGACAACCGTACCGTCGCCCTGCGCGTGCCCACCGGCACTCCGGAAGCGGTGCGCCTGGAACACCGCGTCGCCGGTGCCGACGCCAACCCGTACCTGCTGCTCTCGGCAGTACTGGCCGGCGTCCACCACGGCCTGACCAACAAGGTCGAGCCGGGCGCGCCGATCGAAGGCAACGCCTACGAGCAACTGGAACAGAGCCTGCCGAACAACCTGCGCGATGCCCTGCGCGAGCTGGACGACAGCGACGTGATGAACAAGTACATCAGTCCCGAGTACATCGACATCTTCGTCGCGTGCAAGGAGCATGAGATGCAGGAGTTCGAGTACTCGATCTCCGACCTTGAGTACAACTGGTACTTGCACACCGTATAAGTGGTAAACGAAACGCCGGCCCCGTGCCGGCGTTTCCTTGTGCCTCTGGCACTTCCGGGGACAGCGGCATCGTGACGGCGAGGAGGGGCGCCGCTGCGATCCATGCCCGCCTCTCCTCCTGCCCGCGATGTCTCCATCCGCCCGCCCGGGCGCCGTCGCGTCTGTCGTGTTCCAGCTGTTGTGCTTTCGAGCGGCGAGTGAGTGCCGCGTCCGCTGATTACGTGGTTCATTCAGGGAGAACGCCAATGCCACGCCTGTACGCCTTGATTCTGATGCTGCTGTGTCCGCTGTCCGCCTGGGCCGACCCGGTCATCCGCGTCCACAACTGGAACGACTACATCGCTCCGCAAGTGCTCAAGGACTTCGAGAAGGACACCGGCATCCGGGTCGAATACACGACCTACAGCACCGCCGAAGAGGTCAAGAAGGCCCTGGAGAGCGGTGAGAAGTTCGACGTCGCCGTGCCCTCGCACAACGACCTGCCGGCGCTGATCCGCGACAAGCGCATCCAGGCGCTGGACTTCAGCAAGCTGCCCAACCGCAGCCACCTCGATACCCAGTTGCTGAGCAAGCTGGCCGCCGTCGATCCCAACAACCAGCACGCCGTACCCTACCTCTGGGGCGCCGTGGGCCTGGCGATCAACGAACCCGAAGCGGAGAAGGCCTACGGCGGCAAGCTGCCCGATAGCTGGAGCATCCTCTTCGACCCGCAGCAGAGCCAGCGCCTGAAAAGCTGCGGCATGAGCCTGCTGGATGCGCCGGACGAAGCCTTCTCCGTGCTGATGAACTACCAGGGCCGCAACTTCGCCCGCAGCGCCCCGTCGCAGATCCGCCGCGCCGGCGAGGTCCTCGCGCAGCTGCGCCCGAACCTGCGTTACATCGACAGCGAGCGCTATATCCAGGACCTCAACGCCGGCAAGCTGTGCGTCGCCATGGCCTGGGTCGGCGACGCGCTGGGCGCGGCCAACGCCGGCCAGCCGGTGCGCTTCGTGGTGCCGCAGGAAGGCTCGGTGCTGTTCATCGACAACCTGGTGATCCCCAGCACCGCCGAACACCCGGACCTGGCGCTGAAGTTCATCGACTACCTGATGCAACCCAAGGTCGCCGCACAGATCACCGCCGCCACCCTGTACCCCAACGGCAACAAGGATTCGGCGCAGTTCCTCGACGCCGCCCTGCGCGACCAGCCCGGCCTCTACCCGGACCAGGAGACCAAGCGCCGCCTGTTCGCCCTGGAAACCGCGCCGGAGAAGACCGCCCCGGTGATCACCGAGGTCTGGGGCAAGCTGCGCGACGGCGGCAGCTGACTTGCCGAGCACCCCGGAGCTGGCGTCCAATAGCCGCCCAGCTCCGGAGGTCGTCATGCCCGCTCCCTCTCCCACTCGCAAGCCCCGCGCCAGCAGCCAGGCACGCATCGCCGTGATCCTCCAGGCTGCCCGCGCCCTGCTGGCCGAGAGTGGAGCGGCGGGCCTGTCGATCTATGCCGTGGCCGAGCGCGCGGACATCCCGCCCTCCTCCGTCTATCACTTCTTTCCCAGCGTGCCGGCCCTGTTGCAAGGGCTGACCAGCGACGTGCACGCCGCCTTCCGCGCCTGCCTGGAGCAGCCTGTCGACCACGCCGCCCTGCGCGACTGGCGCGACCTCGCGCGGCTGGTCGAACAGCGCACGCTGGCCGTGTATGCCGAGGACGCCGCCGCGCGCCAGCTGATCCTTGCCAGCCACGGCCTCGCCGAAGTCACCCAGGCCGACAGCCAGCACGACGTGCAGCTCGGCCAGGCCATGCGCGAGCTATTCGAACGCCACTTCGAGCTGCCGCCGCTGCCGCAGGACATCGAAGTCTTCAGCCTGGCCATCGAGCTGGGCGACCGCGTCTACGCCCTCGCCGTGCAGCGCCACGGGCAGATCACCGAGCGCCTCGCCGAAGAGGGCATGCGGGTCATCGACGCCTACCTCTCGCTGTACCTGCCGCCCTGCCTGCCAAAACGACCGTCGCCTCTGAAATAGTCGATTTTTATCCGATAGATATCCGGATAGACGGGCGAAATATTTCAATATCGCCCTTCATAAACCGATTTTTATCGGATATAAATTCCCCATCCGGAAACGCTTCGCCGCGTAGCCCTGGCGGGCAACCTATACTGGCCTTCCTGCAACGCTCGACGGCGACGACCTCCTGAATGACATGACCCACCTCGTAGGATGGGTGGAGCGCAGCGATACCCATCGATGGATATCCGCCTTACCTTCCGCGAAGCAACCTTCAAGGACCGCCCCATGACCACGCTGACCAGCACTCCCCGCGCCGATGGCTTCCGCATGCCGGCGGAATGGGAACCCCAGACCCAGACCTGGATGGTCTGGCCCGAGCGCCCGGACAACTGGCGCCTGGGCGGCAAGCCCGCGCAGGCCGCCTTCAGCGCCGTGGCCCGCGCCATCGCCCGCTTCGAACCGGTAACCATCGGCGTCTCCGCCGGCCAGTACGAGAACGCCCGCGCCCAGCTGGCCGACGCGGCCAACATCCGCGTGGTGGAAATCAGCAACGACGATGCCTGGGTGCGTGACACCGGCCCGACCTTCGTCATCAACGACAAGGGCGACGTGCGCGGCGTGGACTGGACCTTCAACGCCTGGGGCGGCCTGGAAGGCGGCCTGTACTTCCCGTGGCACCGCGACGACCAGGTGGCGAGCAAGATCCTCGGCATCGAGCGCTGCGACGGCTACCGCACCGAAGGCTTCGTGCTCGAAGGCGGCTCCATCCACGTGGACGGCGAAGGCACCCTGATCACCACCGAGGAATGCCTGCTCAACCACAACCGCAACCCGCACATGAGCCGCGAGGAAATCGAGGACGTGCTGCGCGAACACCTGGCCATCGACACGGTGATCTGGCTGCCGGACGGCCTGTTCAACGACGAGACCGATGGCCACGTCGACAACTTCTGCTGCTACGTGCGCCCGGGCGAAGTGCTGCTGGCCTGGACCGATGACGTCAACGACCTGAACTACGAACGCTGCCAGGCCGCCATGCGCGTGCTGGAGACCGCCCGTGACGCCAAGGGCCGCCAGCTGACCGTGCACAAGATCGTCATCCCCGGCCCGATCCACGCCACCGAAGCCGAGTGCGAAGGCATCGACCTGGTGATCGGCACCCAGCCGCGCGATCCGTCGATCCGCCTGGCCGGCTCCTACGTCAACTTCCTGATCGTCAACGGCGGCATCATCGCCCCGCGCTTCGACGACCCGGCGGACGCCGAAGCCGAGGCGACCCTGAAACGCATCTTCCCCGAGCACGAGATCGTCATGGTGCCGGGCCGCGAGATCCTCCTGGGCGGCGGCAACATCCACTGCATCACCCAGCAGCAACCGGCGCCGCAGAAGCGCTGATTCGCTGTCATGAAAAAAGGCCGTCGCCTGCAAGGGCGACGGCCTTTTTCATGGTGCAGAGGGCAATCCCTGTAGGAGCGAGCTTGCTCGCGAACAGCCCCGGCATGGAGCCGTTCGCGAGCAAGCTCGCTCCTACAAAGAGCAGCAAACGCATGTGAAAAAGCCGCCGCCTCTTGCGAGGTCGGCGGCTTTTTCCAGCCCGCAGGAATTACAGCAGCGGGATGGTGTAGCTGACGATCAGGCGGTTCTCGTCCTGGTCGCGCTGGGTCGCGGTGCCCGAGCCGGTGGTCGGCAGACCGCTGCGCAGGGCGGCGTTCTTCCAGGTGAAGCCCAGGCCCTTGAAGGTGCCGTCCGGGATCACGTAGGCCAGGGAAATGTCACGCTCCCACTCGCTCTTGTCGCCGTACTTGGTGTCGATGTTGTCGCCGTGCAGGTACAGGGTCTGGAAGGTCAGACCCGGCAGGCCGGCCTGGGCGAAGTCGTAGCCGTAGCGGACCTGCCAGGTACGCTCGCCGGCGCGCAGGAACTTGCCGATCTGCACGTCGGTGATCAGGTAGGCAGTAGCGCCATCGCCGTTGTTGATGAACGGGAAGTCGCTGTCGCCGCTGAGCTGCTGGTAGCCGGCGCCGAAGCTGTGGCCGCTGACGGTGTAGGTGAAGAGGCCGCTCCAGGCGCGGTTGTCGACTTCACCCTTGGTTACGCCGTTACCGTAGTAGCCGTTGGTGTAGTAGGTCTTGTCGTGGCCGTTCTTGCCGTCGTCGCTGCTGTGGAAGTAGCGCAGGTCGGATTTCAAGACGCCCGGGCCGATCGCCCAGTTGTGTTGCAGGCCGAGGAAGTGCTGTTTGTAGAAGTCCTGCAGGTTGCCGTAGTAGTACTGCAGCGTCAGGTCCTTGGTCAGCTTGTAGTCGGCGCCGCCGTAGTAGAACTTGTTGACGAACTGGCCGGTCTGGGCGTTGTTGGCGCCGGCGATCGACAGGCCTTCGTTGTTGCTGGAGCTACGGCCCTTCATGTGTTCCAGCTGACCACCGAGCAGGGTCAGGTCCTTGAACTCGTTCGAGGTGACCTGGCCACCTTCGAAGGTCTGCGGCAGCAGGCGGCCGTCGTTGTAGGTCACGACCGGCAGCTTGGGCAGCAGGGTGCCGTATTGCAGGAGGGTGTTGGAGACCTTCACCTTGCCGGTGGCGCCCAGGTGAGCGAAATCATCCACTGCGCGGCCGTCGCTGTCGGTGGGGAAGACGGTACCGGAGAAGGCCGAACTGGTCGGGTTGTAATGGGTGCCCTTGCCGCTGTCCAGGCGCACGCCCAGCAGGCCCAGGGCATCGACGCCGAAGCCCACGGTGCCTTCGGTGAAGCCGGAGGTGTAGTTGAGCAGGAAGCCCTGGCCCCACTCTTCCTGCTTGCTCGGCTCGGCGGTGCCGTTGCGGTTGTCGGTGTTGATGTAGAAGTTGCGCAGCGTCAGGTTGGCCTTGCTGTCTTCGATGAACCCGGCAGCGACGGCGGATTGCGCGAGGCCGGCGGCGGCGATGGCGAGCGCGAGACCCGATTGCGTGAGAGTGCGGCTTTTCATTGGAATTTCCCCATTTTATTGATCTTGGAAACACGCCATTCGCGACAACGACTGGCTCCCCCGGGAGTCCGACCGAATGGCAGGCAGCGGCCGCGGCGTGGCTGGCACGACGGGCATGCAGGATTCGTTGGTTGTTTCGACGCCCCGCTAGGCGGGAACGAAGCGCAGGCAGGCGGACAGGGAGACGGCAGAAGATGGGAAGGGCATGAATCGATTCTCGTGTCTTGTTGTTGTGGCGATGCCTTCAGGCATTCGCCAGCTGACAAGGCAATCCCCAGGCCAACCGGCCAGCCCTGTCGAACACCCCCGTTTTTCCGGCCTCCAACTCGTTCGACGAGCCTTACCCCAGGCCGGATCAGCGGAAAACCGCCACACCATCACCCCAGGCTGGCGGTTAACCGCCAACCTCTTCCGCTCCGTCCGAGACAGCTCGCGGCAACGCAGGGCAACGATAAAAGAACGGCGATAAATCCAAAAAGAATTAATTATTAATATGTAATTTCTTTATGGAATATATGATACACCTCTCGCCAGCGCGACGCAGTCCACCGCTGGAGGTACCTCCAACGGCATTCGGGCTGCGGAAATCCGCCGCCGGAACGCCAGGCAAAAAAAACCCGCCGGCGCTGCAACGCGGGCGGGTTTGGGGCCTTGTGCTAGGGGAAGGCCCCCAAGGAGAGCGGCGGAGCGGGTCCGCCTAGGAGTGGTGCGTCCCTGCACCCGATGACGGCCGATAATGGCCATCACCCGGTGCGGAGTCGATTCCAGCGATCCACCCGCTGTAGTGGGAAATTTCCCCAACACAGCGGGCAGTGCCGGGAGTACGGGTAGCGGTCAGTTGCCGCCAATCGCGGCGCTGGTGCTGACGATGTTGGCCGACGGCAGCAGCTGGCTGATGAAGCGGTTCCAGCGGGTGATGTTGGCCGGGCCGATGAACACCACGTCCTGCGGCTGCATGGCGAATTCCTTGGCCAGGGCATAGGCCGTCGGGCGCTTGGCTTCCAGGTGGAAGACCTGCGCCTGGAAGGTGCCCGGCGCAGTGCCGGCGACCGGTTCCGGGTTGCCCCGGATCACGTAGACCGAATCGCCGTCGGAGGTTTCCGGGGCGAGGCCGCCGGCGTTGCCGAGCACCTCGAGCAGCGACAGCCCGGTGGTGCGGTAGGTGACCACTTGCGGACGTTCAACCTCGCCCACCACGTAGACTTTCTTGCGGTCGTTGTAGGGCAGGTGGATCTGGTCACCCTTCTTCAGGTAGATGCCACTCAGGGTCGACCCGCTGCGGTTCAGCGCATCGACGTCGATCACGTACTCGCGGCCGTCGCGCTTGAAGGTCAACCCGGACAGGTCGGCCTCGCCGGCGATCACACCGGCCTTGCTGACCGCCTGCACCAGGGTGGTGGGTGTGTTGTTCAGCTCGACCTGGCCGCCGTTCTGGAAGGCCCCCGAGAGCACCACGAACTGGCTCGCGTAGCGCAACACGGTAACGTCCACCTGCGGATCGACTATGCCCTTGTTCGCCAGCCGCCGGGCCAGGCTCGAACGCAATTGCGCCGGGGTCTGCCCTTCGGCGCGCACGACGCCGGCATAGGGGAAGAAGATGTTGCCGTCGGCGCCGACCACGCGGCCGTTGGCTTCCATCTGCTGGGTAGAGCCGGGGCTGGTCAGTTCGGGGTGGTCCCAGACGGTCACCAGCAGCACGTCGCCGCCGCCGATCACGTAGTCCTCCTGGGGAGGACGGTAGTTGAGCAACTCCGCAGGTACACCGGGTTTGGCGGCGAACGCGGCCTCCTGGCGTTGCAGCACCTGGGGCGTGATCGGCACGAGGGTGATGTTCATTCCCTCCTTGCGTGCCTCGCGTTGGATATCGGAATCCGTCATGTGCTGACCGGGAGAGAACACGCAGCCTTGTAGCGCCAGACTGCCGACTACAAAGCTGAAAGCGAGCAGGTTTTTCATGGCAATCCTTCCTTGAAGCTTGTGTGGAAACTCAATAGGCATTGCGGTGTACGAAACCCTTGAACAGGGTCAGCAGGACGATCTTCAGGTCCCACCAGACGGACCAGTTCTCGATGTAGTCCAGGTCGAACTCGATGCGCTTCTGCATCTTCTCCAGGGTGTCTGTTTCGCCACGCCAGCCGTTCACCTGGGCCCAGCCGGTGATCCCCGGCTTGACCTTGTGACGCAGCATGTATCGGCTGACCTGACGCCGGTATTGCTCGTTGTGCGCCACGGCGTGGGGGCGGGGGCCGACCACGGACATGTCGCCGAGCAAGACGTTGAAGAACTGTGGCAATTCATCCAGCGAGGTGCGCCGCAGGAAGGCGCCCAGCGGGGTGATGCGGCAATCGTTGCGCGAGGCCTGGGTGACGGCGGCGCCGTCCTCCATGACCGTCATGCTGCGGAATTTCCAGACGCGGATGGGCCGGCCATCCATGCCGTAGCGGGTCTGGCGGAACAGCACCGGGCCGCGCGAGGTGAGCTTCACGGCAATCGCGATGAGCAGCATGGGCACGGCGATCAGCAGCAGGATCAGCGAAGCCAGCACCACGTCCTCGATGCGCTTGAGCACGGCGTTGGGGCCGTCCATGGGCGTGTCGAAGATGCTGATGGTGGCCAGCCCGTTGATGCTTTCGCTGCGCGCGTGCAGCAGGTCGAACATGAACAGGTCGGGGATCAGGTAGACCGATACCGTGGTGTCCGACAACTCGCGGATCAGCTCGTTGAGCAGCGGCTCGCGGGACAGCGGCAGCGTCAGGTAGACCTTGTCGATCTGCCCCGAACGGGCGGCCTCGATCAGCGCCAGGCGGTCGCCTTTCACCGGCACCCGCTCGCCCAGCTCCATCTGCTGCGGGCGGTCGTCGTAGAAGCCGATCAGGCGCAGGCCCATCCAGGGTGCGGCGAGGATGGTCTCGGCCAGCCTGGCGCCGACTTCGCCGGTACCGTAGATCGCCACGTTGCGGCTGTTGAAGCCGTGGCGGCGGGCGACCCGCAGGAGCATGCGGATCGCCAGGCGATAGCCGCACATGATCAGCAGCGCAGCGGCAAACCAGCCCAGGCGCCGGGGTTCTTCCAGCTCGACGTGGCGCAGGGAGATGTCCAGCAGCAGCACGGCGAAGAATGCCAGCGACCAGTAGAGGGTGACGCTCAGCGATTCGCGCAGCAGCGACTCGCCGCGCCAGGAGCCGTAGAGCTGGTTCAGCTCGCCGAGCCAGTGGAACAGCATCACGCAGAGCAGCACCGAGACCCAGATCTGTGCATCCAGCACGCCATTGCCGGCGCCGAGCAGCACGACCCCGGTGAGGACGATCACCAGGATGTCGCTCAGGCGGTGCGCCAGGGAGATCAGCGACTGGTGCGCACGCAGGATTCCTTTCGTCTTGTTGGGCATGATGACCTCTCGACTGCCGGCGTCGCTCCTGGCGCCGCTGCATCGCAGTCCGTTATCGGGCGCAGTGCCGGCCAGCCCTCCGCGGGCTCGCCGGGTGCGGGTTCACTGTCGCTTGTCCAGCAGCAGTTGCTGCAGGTAGCGGCCATAGCCGGTCTTGCTCAGGCGCTCGGCCTGCAGCGCCAGCAGCGTCTCGCTGAGCCAGCCCTGCTGGAAGGCGATCTCCTCCAGGCAGGCGACCTTCAGTCCCTGGCGCTCCTCGATGGTCTGCACGAAATGGCCGGCTTCCATCAGCGACTCGTGGGTGCCGGTGTCCAGCCAGGCGAACCCGCGACCGAGCAGGCTCACGTGCAGCTCGCCCAGCTCCAGGTAGAGGTTGTTGATGTCGGTGATTTCCAGCTCGCCACGGGCCGAGGGGCGGATCTGCCGGGCCATCTCCACCACGCGGTTGTCGTAGAAATACAGGCCGGTGACCGCGTAGTTGGAGCGCGGGACGCGGGGCTTTTCCTCGATGGAAAGCACGCGGCCATCGGCATCGAACTCCACCACGCCGAAGCGTGCCGGGTCGGCCACCTGATAGCCGAACACCGTGGCCCCGCGGGTGCGCGCGGCGGCTTCGCGCAGGGTTTCAGTGAAGCCCTGGCCATAGAAGATGTTGTCGCCCAGGACCAGGCACACCGAGTCGTCACCGATGAACCCGGCGCCGATCAGGAAGGCCTGTGCCAGGCCGTCCGGCGAGGGCTGCACGGCGTATTGCAGGCGCACCCCGAACTGCTCGCCGTCGCCCAGCAGGGCACGGAAGTTCGGAAGGTCGGTCGGCGTGCAGATCAGCAGGATGTCATCGATGCCGGCAAGCATCAGCACCGACAGCGGGTAGTAGACCATCGGCTTGTCGTAGATCGGCAGCAGCTGCTTGGACACGCCCAGGGTGATGGGATGCAGGCGGGTGCCGGAGCCGCCGGCGAGGATGATGCCCTTCATGATCTGCCTCCTTGCTTGGCGATCTGTTTGGCGTCGAAGCGCGCCGGGTAGTCCGAGCGCTCCATCAGAAAGGTGTCGATCAGGCTGGAAAGCCTCAGCGCGGAGATATCCCAGGAGTAGCGCAGCACGTTCTCCTGCCCCAGGCGGCGCAGGTCGGCGCGCAGCTTGTGGTCGAGCAGCACGCGGCGCAGGGCCTTGGCCATGCCCGGCGGATCGAGCGGGTCGAAATACAGCACCGAGTTGCCCAGCACCTCGGGGATCGAGGCGCTGCGCGCGGCCACCACCGGGCAACCGCAGGCCTGCGCTTCCAGCGGTGGGATGCCGAAGCCTTCGTACAGCGACGGGAAGGCGAAGACGGCGGCGTTGCGGTACTGCTCGATCAGCTGGTCATCGTCCAGCCGGCCCAGCCAGCGCACGCGGTCGCCCTGCCCGCTCTGCTGCAGTTGCGCATCGACGAAGCTGCGATTGGCGGCGCCGACGATGCGCAGTTCCACGTCAAGGTCGCCGAGCAGGCGGAAGGCTTCGATCAGCCGGGCGAAGTTCTTGTGCGCGGCCGGCGAGGACACCGCCAGCACATAGGGGCGCTCCAGCAACGTCGGCTCCAGGCCGGTGCAGAACTCGGCGGACACCGCATTGGCGATCACATGGATGCCCTGGGGATCGACGCCGTAGTGCGTGGCGATTTCCCGGCGGGAGAACTCGCTGACCGTGACCTGCGCCAGCGAGCGGCGCAGCATCAGCGGGATCATCAGGCTGTACAGCGCGCGGAACTTCCAAGAGAAGCTCTGCGGGTGGCGCACGTAGGTGATGTCGTGGTGCGTCACCACCTGCCTCGAATAGGCCAGCGGCGCCGTGCTGCACAGCGAGACCAGCAGCGGCCGGCCGTGACGGGCCAGCCACAGCGGCAGGTCGACCTGCTCCCAGAAGTGCCCGCTGCGCTGGCCGATCTGCTCGACGTTCAGCTGGCGGGCGATGTCCGGGCGGAGGATTTCACCGGGCGGCGCGACGAAATGCAGGTCGCTGCGCAGCCGCGCCAGCGACAGCGAGATCTGCTCGGCGAAGCGCTGCACACCGCTCACCTGCTGGGTGAGGAAACGCGCGTTGATCACGATCATGAGGGTTCTCCGCGAGGGGGTCAGCGCAACGACAGTTGCGGGGTCGACGCACTGCGCACCAGGGTGGGCGAGGCGTCGATGCGGATGCTGGCCTGGCAGTCGCCACCGCCTTCGGGGCACTGCCAGGGCACCGGCCGGCCGTCGCGGCGGGCGATTCCCTCGACGGCGTCGAGGCGCCAGAGGGTGTCGCTGCTGCCGGGCTTGCTGGTGATGTTCAGGGTCTGCTCGTGGCCCAGGGTCCAGGCCACCAGGATTTCCTCGCTGGCCTTGGCGAAGCGCAGCAGGTAGACGTTCGGGTCCTGGTTCTGCACGCGGCCGACGAAGCGGTAGCGGCCGATGATGTCGGCGATGCTGGCCATGGCGTGGTAGGCGGGCTTGGGCTGGCCGCTGGCGGTGAGCAGGCCGAAGTTGTGCTCCATGTCCGTGCGGTCGATGCCGTCGTCCACCAGGTCGTACCACCAGGCGCCCTTCACGTTCGGCAGGCTGCGCAGCAGCACGTAGGCGCGGGCCAGGTAGGCGGCCTGGCGCTCGCGGCTGATGCCGCAATCGCCCTCGTGGGCCGGCCAGCTGAACTCGGTGAAGTACAGCGGCACCGGCTTGCCGGCAGCCTTTTCCAGCTTCTGGTTCACGCCCTGGAACCAGCCCAGCCAGGCTTCGGGGGTGGACATTTCGCCCTCGCAATACACCGAAGGATGCAGCGAGATTCCGTCGACGACATCCAGCACGCCGCCCCCGGCGATGCGCTCGGCGAAGCCCTGGCGGATGCCCTTGAGGGTGACGGCGCCGGCGAGCACCCGGGCTTGCGGGTCTTCCTCGCGGATCACCTTGGCGGCCGCGCGCACCAGGGTCAGGTAGTCGTCGCTGAAGTCCTTGTCGGTGGCGTTTTCCGAGTCCCACTCGTTCCACACTTCGTAGAACGCGACCTGCCCCTTGAAGCTGCGCACCACGTAGCGCACGTAGCGCAAATAGCCCTCGCGGGAGGCGTCGTCGCGCGGCTTGGCGTTGCCGTAGAACTGGTTCTCGTTGCCCAGGATCAGCAGCGTATCTATCCCCAGGCTGCGGGTGCTGCGCAGCTGCGCGCGCCAAGCGGCGTCGATGGACAGAACGCCGCGCTCGCGCTCGACGCTGGACCAGTAGGCATCGTCGCGGAACGACAGGATGCCGGCCTCGCGGGCCAGGCGGTTGATGCCGTCGCGGTTGCCGGCGCGGATGTTCTGGTGGGTGCTGGCGCCGACGATGAATTCCGCCGGGCCGAGGTTTTCCACCGGCGCTTCCTTGGCCATGCCGGGCGGCGATTGCAACAGGCCGCCGAGCAGCAGCGCGCAGGCCAGCAGGCTGAGCATGCCGCCCTGCAGGCGCAGGGTACGTGGCGCCGGTTGCGGCGCGGTCTCTCCCGGCAGGCGCAGGGCGCGGCCGATGGCCAGGCCGAGGAACAGGCTGGGGATCGGCGATTCGAGCACGTCGCTGGTCCAGCCGATGAGCAGGATGCAGTAGGCGATGCCGAGCAGCGCGCGGGCCTCACGGCCGGGTTGGCGCTGCAGGCGCATCAGCATCGGCACGGCCAGCAGGTACAGCGCGACCCCGGCGACGCCGAACAGGCACCAGAGGTAGAGCAGCGAGTTGTCCGCCACCGCCAGTTGCTCGACGCCGAAGATCGGGAAGGCCGCGTAGGCGCTGCCGGTCATGCCCAGCCCGGCGCCGGTGTAGATCCAGCCGTTGTAGTCCATCACCTTGATCAGGTTCGGCCAGGTGTTGACCAGGCGATCGATCATCGAGCCCATCAGGTTGTCGCCGGTGGCGCTGGCCAGGTACGGATCGACGTGCGAGTAGATGCCGTACAGCGGCAGCAGCAGCGCACCGAGCACCACCAGCAGCGCGGCGAGCAGGAACAGCAGGCGCTGGCGGCTGATGCTCATCACCATCAGGGCGAAGAAGAAGGCGCCGGCGGAAGACTTGTTGGTGGTCAGCACTATGCCCACCAGCGCAATCAGGTAGATCAGCCCGCGCACCGGCAGCGCCAGGCGGAACGAACCGAGGTACAGGCTGAAGATCGCCAGCATCATCGCCAGGCTCGAGGACATCCGCGAGAAGCCGGCGATGCGGTCCAGGCCGTAGGCGCTCCAGGAGCGGTTGCCGCTGATCTCGACGCCGCCCATGGAGTAGGTGTAACCCTTCCACGGCACGTTGATGGTGAGGTCCAGGGCAATGCCCAGCAGGGACGCGATCAGGCAGAAGAAAATGAACCAGCCCAGTGCCTTGCGGTGCATTTCCAGGTAGGGGCCGCAGAGCAGGCCGAACAGCAGTGGCGCGTAGATGAACACCGAGAAGAAGCCGCTCTTGAACTCGGCACCATGCAGCCGGCCGAGCAGCAGGGAGGCCGCCGCGAGGATCAGCAACAGCCACAGGCCGCGCTGCTGCGGCCGGGTGAACAGCTCCCAGGCCACCGCGACCACACAGGCAACCTTGGGCAGATAGACGATGGCCGACAGCCCGGCCTGGTCGGTATAGAAGCGCAGCGCGCCGTTGAAGGTTTCCACCAGCAGCAAGGCCACCAGCACCCCGAGCGCCAGCAGGGAGCGATCGAAGGTCACCCGGCGGTCGAGCTCAAAGCGTGGATACGGGGATTGCAGTTCCATGCTGGACTCCACGGGTGAGAAGGGTGTGGCGAAGGATGGCTTCGTACTCGTCGAGCATCCGCTCCACGCTGAGCATTGGCGCCACGGCTTCACGGGCGCGCCCGGCCAGGCGCTGGCGCAGCGCCGGGTCCTGCACCAGGCGGGCGATGGCATCGCCCAGCGAGGCTGGCTGGCCGGGCGAGCAGAGCAGGCCGTTGACTCCGTCCTGGACGATTTCACTCAGGCCGCCCAGGCCCGAAGCGATCACCGGCAAGTGGTGGGCGCAGGCCTCCAGCGCCACCAGGCCGAAGGATTCCGGCGACAGGCTGGGCACCACGGCGACATCGATCTCGCCGAAGAACTCGGCCGCCTTGCGGTAGCCGACGAAGTGCACGCGCTGGGGGTCGGCGAGGCTCTTGAGCTGGTTCACGTAGTCAGGCTCGCCACGGCCGGCGATCAGCAGCGAGGCATCCCCGGCGCGCGCCTGGAACTGCTCGATCAGCCACTCCACGCCCTTGTTCGGCGTCAGCGCGCCGATGAAGCCGAAACGCAGCGGACGACGCACTCCGGCCGCTCCCGCAGGGGCCACCTCCGCCACCGGCGTGCCGTTGTAGACCACGTGGCCCTGGCTGCCGGCGAAGTAGCCGGCGTCGAGCAGCGCATTGAGCTGGTAGCGGCTGACGCCGACCACCGCATCGACCTCGCGCGAAGCCGCGGCATGGGAGCGACGCAGCAGCGCGCAAGGCGCACATTGCCGCTCGCAGTGGCGGCCCTTGTGGAAGCGCACCCCGCGCGGGCAGGTCAGGTACTGGTCATGGAGGATCTGCACGATGGGCAGGCCGGCGGCGCGGATCGCATCCCACGCGGAGATCGACCAGCCCGACAGGTTGTGGCAGACCACCACGTCCGGTTCGACTTCGCGCAGCACCTTCGCCAGCACATTGCGCATGCCGGGGTTGTAGCGGTCCAGCGCGTGCCAGGCGAGGCGCGTCAGCGGGCCGTAGCTCCTGTCGTCGAACGGCCAGTAAAGGTTGCGCACCCCAGCGCGCAGCACCGGCACAGCGTTCAGCGTCTCGCGCCGCAGGCCCGAGTCCGGACCGGTGCAGAGCACCCGCACCTCATGGCCGCGAGCGCGCAGGCCCTCGGCCATGTGCTGCAGCATGACTTCCGCCCCGCCACCGATGTGCGGGGCGTAGAGGGTGTTGAGCAGCAGCACTCTCATAGCGGGTAGGCCCGGTTCATGCCCAGGGCGCCGGCCTCGCCGTCACGGATCGCCTGCAGCAGCAGGGCCAGGCGGCTGGAGCGACCGTGGCGGCGGGCGAAGAAGTGCAGCAGGCGGATGAACACCCAGCGGTTGAAGCGGTACATCAGCGGCGAGGTGACCCAAAGGTTCTTGTCGAACCAGGCCTGGTTGCGCGCGGCGTAGTAGGCGCGCAGGTCGGAGCTGCCGAGCAGGTAGGTCTCGTAGATGTTGGAAGTGCGCGCCTTGATGTTCCAGGAGTTCTCCAGGTCGTCCAGGCCGGCCTCGGGCACCAGGTAGAGATGGCCGCCCAGGGCGCCGATGCGGAAGGTGTATTCGGTGTCGTCGGCGTAGAGCACCAGGTCGCGGCGCGGCAGGCCGATGCGGCGGAACAGGTCGGCGTGGCCGAGCAGCCCGCCGTAGTAGGCGAACGGCAGCTCCAGCAGCGGCTGCGCCGGGCGCGGCTTCGGCTTGCCCCAGGGCGTGCGGCGCCAGAGCTTGTAGGGCAGCTGGCGGACGTGGAAACCGAAGTAGCTGGAGCGCGGCGGCGCGATGAAGCGGGTCGGTACGCCGGAAGCGACGTCGGCCTGGTGGGTCGGGCGAAAGCCCAGCACGGCGGTGTTGTCGGCGCCATGGCGCAAGGCGCAATCGATCAGGCGCTGCTTGAGCAGCGGGAAGGACCCCGGCGTCGGCGCGTTGTCGTCATCCATCAGCCAGATGAAGTCGCAGCCGGTATTCAGCGCAGCCTCGATGCCCACGGCGTAGCCGTTGGCCGAGCCGGTGTTGCTGTCCAGCTCGATGACCTGGACGCGATTGGGCCAGAGCATGAACAACTGGTCCAGCTCCGCCACCGAGGCATTGCTGACGACGATGGCGCGGCTGATCTCCGGCTCGCGGAAGGCGCGGGCCAGCAGTTCCTCCAGGTATTGCAGGCGGTCGCCATAGGTCAGCGTCACCAGCACGGTCGATCCATTCATTTCGCTACTCCTCCTTGTACTTGGCCCTGAAAACGCCTTGTGCCTCAGGCGCGGCAGCCGTCATTGCCGCCCAGCGCCGAGAGCTGGCTGAGCGGGACACGGATGCGTTGTTCACGCTGCAGCAGGTTGAGCAGGATCAGCGCGCGCTCGCCGCCGTCGTCGCAGAGGAAGATGGCCTCCACCTCGCACTCGCCGGCGCATTTCACACGCACCACCTGGCCCTGGTGGAAGCCACTGGACGGCCGCTCGGGCATGGCCGCCAGGCGCAGGCGGATGCCCTCCACCAGCTCGTCGGCCACCGCCAGCGGCTGCGCGCCGAAGCTGACGATGCGCGCCACGCCGCGGGTGGAGCGGATCGGGAACCAGTTGTCGTGCTGCTGATCGAGGCGGATGAACAGGTAGCCGGGGAACAGCGGCTGCGCCCGGCTGCCCTGCTTCACCACCGGCCGGTAGCAGGAGAAGCCCTGGCGGCCGAGGTTCTCCTCGGCGCGCAGTTCCTGGTGCGGCTTGGTCTGGATCAGGTACCAGCGGTACTGCGCGGCATCGACGGCGGAAACGCCACTCATGATTCGTACTCCCCAAGCAGGTCCGGCGAGGGAGCGGGCCGCTCCAGGGTGTAGCGGCCCAGCAGCCGCTGCATCTCGTCCGGTGGGTTGAACATCAGCACGTCGATGATCGACAGGCTGGGGACGAAATCCGGGCTGAACTGCGGGTAGCTCAGCTCGTCCATGCGCAGGAACTGCAGGTCCAGCCCGTGGGCCTGGAACACCTCGGGCGAATACAGGTGACGGCCGCCTTCGGGGTTGAGGTAGACATCGCCGCCCGCCTGCTTCACCGCTTCGATCAGGCGCTGGTCGCGGCCGATGTCCTCGGCCAGCTCCAGCTCGGAGACCCGCGCCATGGGCGTGTCGATGCCCAGGTAGTGGCAGATGCGGCGGATCGAATGCTCGGCGAAGTGCGACAGGTTGCGCTCGGGGTGTTCGAGGATCTCCTCCAGCAGCGGCATCACCTGCTCGTAGCAGGGCGCGCGGTGGTACGCATGGCGGATGGTGTGCAGCAGGCGCTGGTTGCTGCGGCGCAACTCCGCGCTCAGCCGTCGTTCGTTGATCGCCTGGGTCTGCGAGCCCTGTTCCAGCGGGAAGCTGAACTGCCAGATCTTCCCGCCGACCAGCAGGCGGTTGCGATTGATCCAGCCGCGCCGGGTGTACTGCAGGCTGTCGCCGAGAATGAACAGGCTGCTCGCGGCGATCAGCTGGAAGTACCCCAGGTAGGGGAACAGGTACGGCTGCATGAGGCTGACGATATGGACCATGGCGCATCCCTTCGGTGATTTCCCTGTTCAGTCCTTGGCGTCGTAGCGATAGGCGTACGCGCCGTAGTCGTACGCCGCGGTCGAGGCCTTGCGCTTCACGCCGTTGAGGATCGCTCCCTGCAGGTGGATGCCGCTCTGCCCCAGGCGCCGGCGGGCGGTGTCGATCTCGCTCGCCGGGCTCTGCCCGAAGCGCGTCACCAGCAGGCTGATGCCGCACAGCCGGCCGACCAGGGCGGCGTCGGTCACCGCCAGCACGGGCGGGGTATCGACTATCACCAGGTCGTACATCGCCGACGCGTCGCGCAGCAGCTGGGCGAAGTTGTCGTGCATCAGCAGCTCGGACGGGTTGGGAGCGGCGAAGCCGCAGGAAATGAAGTCCAGCTCCGGCACCTCGGTGGGCAGGATCACTTCGCTGAGCGGGCGATGCGAACTCAGCGCGTCGGACAGGCCGTGACGCGGGGTCAGGCCGAACACCCGGTGCAGGTAGCCCTTGCGCATGTCGGCGTCGATCAGCAGGGTGCGCAGGCCCGATTGCGCGACGATGGCCGCCAGGTTGCTGGAGACGAACGACTTGCCGGCGCCCGGCGCCGGGCTGGTGAGCATCACCACGTTGTTGCGCGCTTCGAGCAGGGCGAAATGCAGGTTGGTGCGCAGGCTGCGGATCGCCTCGTTGGCCAGGTCGCCCGGGGCGGACGCGGCGAGCAGCTTGGGCGTGTGCCCGAGGATGTCGCCCTTGCGCTCCTTCTCCAGGCGCTCCTGCTGCCGCGAGTACGGAATCGCGGCGAGCACCGAGAGGCCGAGCTGTTCGATCGCTTCGGGATTTTCCACGCCACGGTAGAAGGCCTGGCGCAGGAACAGGATGCCGAGGGCCACGCAGAAGCCCAGCAGGGTGGCGAGCAGCACGATGACCTTGCGCATGGGCTTGGCCGGTTGCTCGACGTTGGCCTGGGCGGTGTCGATCACCCGCACGTTGCCGATGGTGCCGGCGCGGATGATGTCCTGCTCCTGGGCCTTGTTCAGCAGGCTGGTGTAGGTCTGCCGGGTGACCTGCATGTCACGCGACAGGCGCAGCAGTTCCTGCTGGGTCGCCGGCAGGGTCTGGATGCGTTTCTGCAGTTGCGCCTTGCGGTCCTCCAGGCTGCCCATCTGCTTGTTCAGCGCCTGGTACAGCGGGTGCGACGGCGTGTAGAGGCGGTCGTACTCGGCGCGCTTGAGCCGGAGCTCGGAGAGCTGGTTGTCGATGCCCACCACCTGGTCCAGCACGCCGCGCGTCTCGACGCTGATGTCGGCGGACTTGGCGGTGGTCTGGTAGGCGTTGTAGGCGGCTTCGGCTTTTTCCAGGTCCAGGCGTACCACCGGCAGCTGCGAACGCAGGAACTGCAGGCGCTGCGAGGCTTCGGCGGAACTGCGCTCGACGTTCTGCAGCACGTAGAGGTGGCTGATCTTGTCGAGGATACGATCGGCCTGCTGCGGGTTGGGGTCTTCCAGGGTCATGTAGATGATCCCGGAGTCCTTGCCGGCCTCAGCCACCTTGAGCAGCTTCTGGTAGTTCAGGGTGGTGGTCAGCAGACGGTTCTTCGCCACGATGAACTCGGTGCCGGGGCGCGCCACCAGTTCGTCGACTTCGATGCTGAAGCCCTTCTCCATCACCGGTTTCTTCAGCTCGCCACGCAGGATCAGCTGGTCGTCGGCGTTGAGCAGGTGATAGGCGTCACCGCCATCGGCCACCAGGGTCAGCGGCTCGCCCAGGTATTCCTCCGGCACGTCGAGGGAAAACACCTTGATCTGCTCGCCGCCCCAGCCGTAGGCGCCCAGGCCCAGCCAGGGCGCAGCCAGCGTCTGCCCGGCCTCCGGCTTGTAGTGCCGCGCCATGTAGTCGCCGATCAGCGGCATGCGCCTGGGCCTGGCGATGATGTCCAGCTTCAGCAGCTCGACCGCCCTGCCCAGCACGGCGCGGGATTTCAGCAGCTCGATCTCGGTGGAGGCGATCGATACCGAGTCGGGACGGTTGATCACCTCCGGCGTGCCGTTCAGGCCGTTCTTCTTCTGCTCGATCTGGATCATCGCGCCGGAGACGTAGATCGGCGTGGCGACCACCGCGTAGAAGAGTCCGAGCGCCGCGAACAGGCCGGTGACGGCGATGATCATCTTCTTGTGATCGAACAGCAGGCGCAGCAGGCCGGCGACGTCGATGCGGGTGTCCTGGAGCGTTTCCAGGGACGAGCGGGGCATGACACTCATGGACTTCCATCCTCCATTGAGGTGGCGCGGCTCAGCGCGCCTGAATCGGGTTCAGCCGCTTGAGCAGGTTGGCGCCGTGGTTGCCGATCAACAGCAGGAAGGCCTGCACCTTGCGCATGGGCGAGACGGCCGCCATGGACAGCCGGCAGACCTGCATCAGGAAGTACTCGTTGAGCTCCTGATTACCCAGGCGCTGGTAGTAGCGCGACAGGCAGTAGTAAGTGTGCAGGGTCATCTGCTGCTGCACGCGATCGGCCTGCATGGAGAAGATCCCGCCCTTGTGCACGCGGTAGGCGGCGGGGCGGATTTCCTCGATGAACTTGCCCTTGCCGAAGGCACCGAGCAGCGACCACCAGCACAGGTCGACCATGCGCGTGGTGCGCAGCTCCTCGGGCATTTCGGTGAGGACGTTGCGGAAGCAGGTGGTCAGCGTGGAGATCGGCCGGGCCTTCTGCAGGTCCAGGCGGCTGGCGTCGCGGCGGTACTTGCCGGTGAGCTGCCGGGGCCTGATCACGCCGTCCTCGTTGTAGGTGTAGGCGTCGTGGTAGGTGATCACGTAGTCCGGGTTGTTCTCCAGGAAGTCGACCTGGATCTGAAGCTTGCGCGGGTCGGTCCAGAAGTCGTCGCCCTCGCAGTAGGCGATGTAGCGTCCCCGGCACTTGCGGAACACCGGCAGGCCATGGGAGACGCCCTTGGAGTACTGGTTTTCCTTGTGGAAGATCGGCTTGATGATGTGCGGGTAGCGCGCGGCGTAGTCGGCGATCAGCTCGCTGGTGCCGTCGTTGGAGGCGTCGTCGTTGACCAGCACTTCGAAGCGGAAATCGGTGACCTGCTCGAGGAAGCTGTCCAGCGTGCGGCCGATGTAGTTCACCTGGTTGTAAGCCAGGCAGACAATGCTCAGGAGGGGCTTCGGGTCTTCCGGCCAGTTGGAAAGGATCTGCAGCTCGGAGCGGATATCCATGTCTAGACACTCGGCTTGTGGGACGGTTTGAACAGGCGCAGCAAAGCCGGGGCAGAGCCCGCGCCCACGAGGAACAGGGTGATCAGGCCGCATACGGCCAGCGCCGCCAGCAGCCACAGGCGCTCGCCGGAACGGGCCAGCAGCGCATAGAAGGGTTCGCTGAGCAGCAGTCCGGCAGCACTGAGCGCGGCGATCTGCAGGGTGTCGCGCAACCAGATGCCGTGCAGGCCGGGAGCGAACGCGTGGTGCACGATCGCCGGCCAGATCAGGAACGACGCCAGGCGCAGGCCGAACCAGCAGATCGCCACGCCGAGCACGCCCTGCAGGTAGGCACTGGCGATCACCAGCGGCACGGTCACCAGGGTGGAAATGACGCTGTACCAGACGTGCATGCGCAGCTGGCCGTGGGCGTACTGCAGGTAGAACTGGAAGCTGGCCACCGCCAGCAGGCCTGAGCCGAGTACGTACCAGGCCAGGATCGGCCGGCACCAGCTGGCGGCCCCGGCATCGCCGCTCCAGGCCAGAACCAGGTCGTGACCATGAGCGGCGATTACCGCGACCATCGGGAACAGCAGCACACAGACGAAGCGGTTCGCCTTCAGGTAGAGCTGCTGCATGTCTTCGTGGCGTTGTTCGGCGACCAGCATGGTCATGCGCGGCAGCAGCGACTGCGCCAGCGGGTTGACCAGCGTGAGGACGCCGCCGGAAATCAGCGCCACCAGGGAGAAGTAGCCGTACTGCTCAAGCGGCAGCAGGTTCGACAGCAGGACCTTGTCCAGCTGGGTGAGCACGATCCACAGGCACGAGGTGAAGGACATGCCCAGGGCGAAGGGCAGCACCGGGCGCACGGTGTCCCAGCAGAAGCGGGTCAGCACGCGCACGTCCATCCACAGGTAGGCCTTGCCGCCCAGCAGCAGCGCCTCGATCAGCGACACCGCGACCTGGAACTGGAAGAACACCAGCGGGTCCTGGCTGACCTGCGCCACCAGCAGCAGCCCGCCGAAATAGCGCAGGGTGGTGATGAACACGTTCACCGCATTGATGAAGCCGTGCAGCTCCTGGCCCTGCAGCGCGCTGCGGTACAGGGTGGCGTACAGCCGCAGCGCCACCAGCAGGCCCATCAGGCTGATGCACTGCGCTACCAGCTCGGGCGAGAGTTGCTGCACGTTGAGCCACTGCCCGGCGATCCAGCCGCTGCCGCCCCAGACCGCTAGGCTGCTGAGGAAGGTCAGCGGCAGCAGGATCAGTTCGAAGGAGCGCAGCAGGCGCGCCTGGTCCTGGCCTTCACCGTTGACACCGCGGCCATGGGCGACCTGGCGCACCAGCGCTGGCGACAGGCCGACATCCAGCAGCAGCAGCCAGCTCTGCAGCACCGCGAAGAAGCCGATCAGGCCATAGGCCTCGGCCCCGAGGTGGCCGAGGTAGAACGGCTGGATCAGGATGCCGATGACGATGGCGTACGCCTGCCCTGCATAATTGATCAGGGTGTTGCGGACCATCGACAGCGAGCGTGCGGTGCGCATGATCGTCCCCTTACACCGCGACGGCGACGCGGCCGCTTTCCAGCAGCAGCACTTCGATCACCGCGCGCTGGATCTCCTGGGGCAGGCCCGGATACAGCGGCAGGCAGAGGATGCGCTGGCTCAGCTCGCGGGACTGCACCTGCGGCACCTGCGGGGCGAGGTAGTCGAGGGTGTCCAGCGACGGGTAGAAATAGCGCCGCGGGTTGACCCCGATCTCGTTCAGCGCGGTGCGCACGCGCAGCACCTGGGCTTCGTCGCGCAGGCCGATGGGGTAGTAGCTGTTGTTCAGCCGCGCGTAGCTCTCGCTGGCCTGCAGGTCGTAGTAGCCACTGAGCGCGGCGGTGTAGCGGGCGGCGATCTCCTCGCGCTGGGCGAGGATGCTGTCGATCTCGTCGAGCACGCACAGGCCCATGGCGGCGGAGAACTCGTTGAGCTTGGCGTTGATGCCCAGGCCAACGATCTTGTCGACGTCGGCAATGCCGAAGTTGCACATCAGGCGGATCTGCTTCGCCAGCTCGTCATCGGAGGTGACGATGGCGCCGCCCTCGATGGTGTGGAACAGCTTGGTGGCGTGGAAGCTCAGAGTGGTGGCATCCCCCCAGGCCAGCACCGAACGGTCGCGGTAGCGCGAACCGAAGGCGTGGGCGCCGTCGTAGATCACTTTCAACCGGTTGCGCTGGGCCACCGCCTGAATCTCCTCCACCGCACAGGGATTACCGAACACGTGGGTGGCGACGATGGCGGTGGTATCCGGCGCAAGGCTGGCTTCGATGCGCGCAGGGTCGAGGTTCCAGGTCCGCGCATCGATGTCGGCGAAGCGCGGGCGGATGCTCTCCCACTGCAGCGTGCTGCTGGTGGCAACGAAGCTGAAGGGGGTGGTGACGGCACTGCCGGTGACGCCCAGGGCCCGATAGGCCACCTGCAGGGCGATGGTGCCGTTGTTGGTGAGAATCACATGGCGAACGCCGAAATAGTCCTGCAGGCGTTCTTCCAACTCCGTGACGAAGGGGCCGTGGTTGGTGATCCAGCCGGAGGCATAGATCTGTTCCACGTAGGCCTTGAACTTGTCCAGGTTGCCCAGGTAGGTCTTGGTCACATTGATCACGGTCGCATCCCTCTGTTGGATGGAAAGTCCGTCTATGGATTCAGGTGCGGCGCAGGCGCCGCTCAGCCCAGCGCCGACAGCACGAAGGGCGCGTCGTCGATACGGCTGTCCATGGGTTGCGCTGGCTGCGGCAGGCGGCTGGCGAGGTGTTCCTGCAGGGCCTCGATGACCCGGCCGCTGGCATCGTTATGGAACTGCCAGACGCCATAGATGCGGCTGTCGAAGGAGCGCTCGCTGCCCAGCATCGGGTTGGCCGCAAGGCCCGAACCCAGGCCGAAGCTGTAGAGGCCGGGAATCGGCCGCCCGCAGTGGTCGCGCAGGCAGCCGGCCGCATCGGAATCCAGCCCGCCCTTGCTCTCGCGCACCTGCAAGGGCTCGCCATTGGAGCGGCGCAGCGCCGGCAGGCACGGCTGGTAGCCGATGGCCTGGACCATCACGCCATCCTCGCTGCAGCACTGCTCCAGGCGCTCGCGCACCGCGGGCGAGCGATCCTCCAGGCAGAGCAGCTCGACCTTCACTCGCGTACCGCTGACGACCCCTCTGGACAACACGTCGGTGCCGACCTGGTGGGCGCGGTAGCGCAGGCCGCCGGAGCGGTTCACCCGGCCGGAAACCGGGCAGACATCCATGCCCTCGTCCACCCCGTAACCGGCCGCGCGGGCTTCCTCGACGCTCTCGAAGAACAGGCGGATCGGCGCGCGGTGCAGCAGGGTGATCTGTTCCAGCCCCAGGCAATCCAGGGCGCAGGCGAGGTTGTCGAGGATCGAGAAGGCGCTGTGGGAACCGCCGACCACGGTGAAGCGACAGCCCGGGGTCACCCGGTCGCCGAACAGCTCCACCAGCTCGGCGGGATTCAGGCTCAGCAGCGCGTCGGAGGAGTACACCGTGGGGCCGTCGTGGGACAGGTGCAGGTCCTGCTCGGCCAGGCTCCAGTTGAGGTATTCGCGGTTCTGCCGGCCGCCCAGGTTCATCACCAGCGACCCGGCGTCGACCTGCACGCCATGGGAGCCGCTGCGCAACGCCAGCTGGAAGCTGCCGTCGTCCTGCGCGGTGATCTTTTCGATACGCGTCCCCAGCGCCACTTCGACGCCCAGGTGCTCGGTGACGTAGCGCATGAACAGCGTCGAGGCATGCGCCAGCAGCTCGCCCACCTGCGTGAGCATCGGCGCACCATGAGGGTCGTTCTGCAAGGCACGGAATGCCGGGGAATGCGCCAGCGGCGCGAAGATCGGCAGCAACGCCGGATCGCGCAGGCAATCGAGGAACACATCGCCCACCGAGTTGGCGGTGATGTGGTAATCCCCCAGCCGGCCACGGCCGACCGCCAGTGCAGCGTCCACGACCAGCAGGCCATCGCGCGCGAGGTCCGCCAGCGCGCCGGTCTTGTAGGCGTTGAACAGGAAGCCCATGCCCGCGGGGCCGGCGCCGCCGACCACACAGGCATAGTTCGAACGAAGCGATTGCTCGGCCATCAGCCTTGACTCCCAGCGCGGCGAGGCGCGCGGCTCGGGTGATGCCGGCGCTGTCGGCCGGCAGGGTGGCGGCGTTCGCGCCGGGATTCCGTCACTCGCGGCGCAGCCGCCCTCGCACGGGCCTTCTTCGGGAAGGTCGCGGGAGTCAGTTCGGAAGAGATGGCGAACGCCTGCAGATAAACTTCGGCAGTGGCCGGAAGTTGCTGTTTCAGCGATGAAACGAATAGCGTCTGGCACGCGCTGGATTCGCTGAAAAGTTCAGTTTTGTTACACACCGGGCTATAACTTGAAACACCGGCATAACAAACTTTCGAACTAACAACGGCAACTCGACTAAGCTTTTTATTAGCGCCTCGGGAATCGGCGTCACTCTTAAACAGTTTCACCGGCGAAACACTTTCCGGCCGGCGAGCGCTGTTCTTCATGCTTGTTCGGGCGGCACGCGAAGTTCCGCCGTTTTCCATCAATTCAGCAGCCATCGTCACTCACTCCAGTCCAGGAGATGCTCTGTACCGGGCCTTTGGTAAATTTCGAAGACAAGGCTACCGCCCGAGTTCGAATGACCCGATTCAATTAACGACAATCAACTGTTCGTCCCTGGAGTGGCCGCTACTTATTTCCGGGCAAAGCTACCGCCCTTCGGCCAGGTTCCGAAAATCTGGAAAAACAAAAAGCAAAAATCCATCGCGCTCCCGCAGCGAGGTGCTGACGGAAGTTGTCAGGCAGCGATAGGAAGTGACAGGAAGAAGAGGTGGCAGAATCTTCCATGACACACTGCTCGTGCGACTGCTCCCTGAGGTGTCTCATCCAGACACCACACGATATTGCTATGTGGATAGTAATAGTGGGGGGGACAAAGGCATGTCAATGTAGGAAGCGATCCTACGTCAGGATTCCGACAGAAGGCAAAACGCTTGTTTTAAGTCATTGATTTTTAACGCGTCATAAACCCGACACAAGCCTTTTGACAGCAGAAACACACGGCCGCACATCTGTGCTGAAGGTATTAATCAGAAAGTATTAATGACGCCGCTGACGCACGACCGGGTGTTTCATCCCTGAACAATGCGGTCCTTGCCGGTGCGTTTCGCCTGGTACAGCGCCGCGTCGGCCCGGCTGTAGAGCGCGGAAAGATTCTGGTCGTCCGGCTGCAGCAGCGTCAGCCCCTGGCTGATGGTGACGCTGAAGAAATGCTCGGCCTCGTTGAAGCGCAGGCGCTGCACTTCCCGCTGCAGGCGCTCGCCGATCTGCCGCGCCATGTTCTCGTCGCAGCCGGGCAGCAGCACGGCGAACTCCTCGCCGCCGATCCGGCCGAACAGATCGCCACGCCGCAGGGCGCCGGCTCCGCTCTGGGCGATGCGCTGTAGGACCACGTCGCCGACCTGGTGGCCGTAGAGGTCGTTGATCTTCTTGAAATCGTCCACATCCAGCAGCAGGAAGGCCAACGGCGTGGAAGTCGCCTTGCAGTCGCGGAAGGCCTGCTCGGCGCTGTCGAAGAAGTAGCGCCGGTTGCTGCTCTGGGTTAGCACGTCGGTGGTGGCCAGGCGATGCAGCTCGGTTTCCAGGTGCTTCTTGTCGGTGATGTCTTCGGCGATGCCGACGATCATCAGTGGCAGGCCGGCGTCGCTGTGCTGGCTGACGAAACACTTGTCGCTGAGCCAGCGCACTTCGCCGTCGGCCCGCAGGATGCGGTATTCGCGCTGCTCGATGGCGCCGCGCTCGAGCACTTCCTGCAGGGTGCTCTGGGCGTAATCCAGGTCATCGGGATAGATGCAGTTGCGCCACTCGTTGTAGTCCGCCAGCAGCAGCGCGGCGGAGCGGCCGAAGATGCGCTCGTACGCGGGGCTGACGTAGACCATGCGCTGGGACTGCCAGTCGAAGGCCCAGAGCACCGAGTTCACGCTGGCCAGCAGCGCGCTGAAAAGCTGTTCGCGCTCCTTCAGGCGCGTCACTTCGGCGCGACTGTGCAGCAGCGCCAGCAAGGCCTCTTCCTGATCGGCCGGCAATTTATTCTCATCCATGTATCAGCGTCCTCCCGCTCATTGACCGGGGCTATGACCGCAAACTACGCCTGCCTGCTGCAAATTAAACGAAAAGCCCGCCGAACGGCGGGCTTTTCTGAGACGCATCTCTCAACGTCCTAGGACGTTTCCGTCATTCAGACGGCCGGACGCAGGGAGTAGGTCTTCAGCTGCTCGGCAAACTCGCGCAGCGACTGGATGCCGCTGGCTTCCGCCTCGTGCACCCACTGCTTGATCGCGGCGAGCATGTCGTGGCCGTTGGCGCTGGTTTTTACCCAGATCTGCTGCAGGGCCAGGCGCTTTTCATAGATCACCTGCAGCGACTGGCTCTGTGCGAGCAGGTCCTGGATGCGCGCGTGGTGGCGTTCTTCCAGCAGGCTGGTTTCACGCGAGAGCAGACGCTTGGCGCGGCGGAACAGGTGGCGCACCGACTCGTCGGCCTTGGCCAGCTCCTGCTTCACCAGCGGGCCGATCACCAGCTTGCGGTACTGCGCCATGATCTGGAAACGGTTGTTGAGGATGGCCATGGCGGTATCCATGTCCAGGCTGCCCTTGCCCTCCACGCGGTGCGCAATGGGCGCGACGCGGGCGACCTTGGCCAGACGCAGGAAACTGAACAGCTTGATCCAGGCCCAGCCCAGGTCGAATTCCCACTTCTTCACCGACAGCTTCGCCGAGTTCGGGTAGGTGTGGTGGTTGTTGTGCAGCTCCTCACCGCCGATCAGGATGCCCCAGGGCACGAGATTGGTGGCGGCATCGCGGCACTCGAAGTTGCGGTAGCCGACCGCATGGCCCAGGCCGTTGATGACGCCGGCGGCCCACACGGGAATCCACATCATCTGCACGGCCCAGACGGTCATGCCGAGCACGCCGAACAGGGCGAGGTCGATGATCGCCATCAGCACGATGCCGCCGATTGGGTAGCGCGAATAGACGTTGCGCTCGATCCAGTCTTCCGGGCAGTTCTTGCCATAGATGCGCAGGGTGTCGGGGTTCTCCGCCTCCTTGCGATACAGCTCGGCGCCGGTGCGCAGTACGGTGCCCAGGCCCTTGAACACCGGGCTGTGCGGGTCTTCGGCGGTCTCGCACTTGGCGTGGTGCTTGCGGTGGATGGCGGTCCACTCGCGGGTGTTCATGGCGGTGGTCATCCACAGCCAGAAGCGGAAGAAATGCTGCAGCGCGGGATGCAGGTCGAGTGCCCGGTGCGCCGAGTAGCGGTGCAGATAGACGGTGACGCTGACGATGGTGATATGGGTCAGGACCAGGGTGACCGCCACCAATTGCCAGGGCGACAGGTCAAGGAAACCGTTGTACCACATAGGCGATACTGTACCTCGGAAGGGATGTGGGACTACGCCCGGCTGGGCGTGCTTTACCGGGAAAGGACTGCCGCATTATCACCATGCGGGTCCGGATTACCATCCGGTCTTTTAGATACGAACGGGGCCACCTGGCCATTTTTTATACAGCGCAGCCAATAAATACAATTCACCACCGCATGAATCCACGCCTCAGCGCCCTGCGCATCAGTCTTGTCTACCTGGTCGCCGCCACTCTCTGGATCTGGCTGGGTGACCAATGGTTACAAAATGTCCTGCACGACCCCGCCTCGCTGGCGCGGGCCAGGGTGCTGCAGCAGTACGGTTTCCTCGCCGTCACCTTCCTCCTGCTGTTCTTCCTGCTGTGGCGGCACCTGCGCCAGCAGCATGCCGTCCTCGCCGCGCTGGCCGACAAGGAGCAGCGCCTGAGCCGTGCCTTCGCGGTGGTCGAGGACGGCATCTGGGACTGGGACCTGGAAACCCAGCGCGTCCATTATTCCCCCGGCTACGCCAACCTGATCGGCCTGCCGGTGGAGCACCTGAGCGATGACCTGCTGCTGTGGGAAACCCGCCTGCACCCGGAAGACCGCGAGCGCGTACTCGCCCTCCACCAGGACTGCATCCAGGGCCTGCGCACGCGCCTGGAATGCGTCTATCGCATTCGCCACAGCGACGGCAGCTACCGCTGGGTGCGCAGCAGCGGCCGACTGACCCGCGCCGAAGACGGCCAACCGTTGCGCCTGACCGGGGTGAACCGCGACATCACCCACCAGCGCAGCAACGAAGACCACCTGCGCCAGGCGGCCGCGGTGTTCGAGGCCACCCAGGAAGGCCTGCTGGTGACCGATGCGCGTGGGGTGATAGTGCACACCAACCCCTCCTTCTCGCGCATCACCGGCTACAGCGCCGAAGACGTGCTGGGCGGGCAGCCCTCGCTGCTCAAATCCGGCCGCCAGGATGCCGCGTTCTACCAGCACATGTGGACCGCCCTGCACGAGAACGGCGTGTGGAGCGGCGAGATCTGGAACCGCCGCAAGAGCGGCGAGGTGTATCCGCAGTGGCAGCACATCCGCGCCGTGCGCAACGACGAAGGCGAACTGACCCACTACGTCGCGGTGTTCTCCGACCTCAGCAGCGTCAAGCGCTCGCAGCATGAACTGGACTTCCTCGCCCACCACGACCCGCTCACCGGCCTGCCCAACCGCCTGCTGCTGCGCGAGCGCATCGAGCAGGCGCTGGCCCGCGCCGAGCGCGAACAGGGCGGCGGCGCATTGCTGAGCATCGACCTCGACCACTTCAAGCACATCAACGACAGTCTCGGGCACACCATCGGCGACCTGCTGATCCGCGCCGTGGCCGAACGCCTGGAGGGCTGCCTGGACGAACGCTGCTCCCTGGCGCGACTGGGCGGCGACGAGTTCGCCGTGATCCTCGAAAGCCATCAACCGCACCACGCCAGCAGCCTCGCCCAGCGCCTGCTGGAAGCCATGAAGGCGCCCTTCGAGGTCAACGAACAGCTCATCTACATGTCGGTAAGCCTGGGGGTCAGCCTGTTCCCCGAGGATGCGCGCAACGTCGACCACCTGATGCAGCACGCCGACGCCGCGCTGTTCCAGGCCAAGGCCAGCGGGCGCAACCTCTATGCCTTCTATACCCCCGAGCTGACCGCCCGCGCACGCTCCCACGTGCAGGTGGAATCGGCGCTGCGCCACGCGCTGGACCACGACGAGCTGCGCCTGTACTTCCAACCGGTGCACGACCTGGCGAGCGGGCGCATGGTCGGCGTCGAATCGCTGGTGCGCTGGCAGCATCCGCGACAGGGGCTGATCGCACCCGCCAAGTTCATCCCGGTGGCCGAGGAAAGCGGCCTGATCACCGCCATCGACGCCTGGGTGCTGGAGCAGGCCTGCCGGCAGATGCGCCAGTGGCTGGATGCCGGCATCGGCCTGGACTTCATCGCGGTCAACGTCTCCAGCCGGCTGTTCGGCCGCGGCGGCCTGGAGGAGCGCGTGGCCCTGGCCCTGGAACAGAGCGGCCTGGAACCCCACCACCTGGAGCTGGAAGTCACCGAAAGCGCGGTGATGGAGAACTTCGACCAGGCCCTGGAACTGCTCTGCCAGCTGCGCCTGCTGGGCGTGCAGCTGGCTATCGACGATTTCGGTACCGGCTATTCCTCGCTGATGCGCCTCAAGCGCATGCCGGTGCACAAGCTGAAGATCGACCAGGGCTTCGTCGCCGGCCTGCCGGATGAATCCGACGACGCCGCCATCGCCTGTGCGGTGATCGCGCTGGGCCAGAGCATGGGCCTGCAGGTGGTCGCCGAGGGCATCGAACGGCCCGACCAGGCGGCCTTCCTCCTCACCCACGCGTGCAATTTCGGCCAGGGATACTGGTATGGCGCACCGCAGCCGGCCGAGGTTCTGCTGGCACAATTGCCGCGCGGCACCGCTTGAAATCGCTCTAAAAACTTTCGGATATATAAAAATTCTTAAACAGTATTTTTAAGAATATCCAGCTCCTGCCTAAGATGCGCTCACACCGCACGCGCCGTTGGTGAATCGGCCGGTGGTCAACCCATTAGGAGCAGATACCCATGAGCGCAACCCTCCGTAGCCTGGACGGCCAGGACGAAGCCAACATCCTGCGCGAAGTGCAGAGCGCCCTGCGTGGCCTGCGTTTCGGCGCCGTCGAGATCACCGTGCACAACGGCCAGGTCGTGCAGATCGAGCGCAAGGAAAAATTCCGCCTGCAACAGAGCCCCGGCAAACCTGCCTGAGCCCGTGCGGACCGACTGGACACCCGGAGCGTCGCCATGACCGAACTGCCCCACCGGTATTGCAGCTGTCAGCCACGAATGCGTGGCTGACAACGCCCCTCCCCCGAAAGACCCTGCCCAACAAACATAAAGAACTGCATTTTTTCAGGAGCTGCACATGTCCATCCGCCGTTTCGCCCTGGCCGCACTGGCCAGCGCATTGATTGCCGGCCCGGTTTCCGCCGCCACCCAACTGCTGAACGTTTCCTACGATCCGACCCGCGAGCTGTACCAGGCCTACAACGCCGCCTTCATCAAGCACTGGAAGGCCCAGGGCGGCGACGACCTGACCGTGCAGCAATCCCACGGTGGCTCGGGCAAGCAGGCCCGCGCCGTGATCGACGGCCTGAAGGCCGACGTGGTGACCCTGGCCCTGGCCGGCGACATCGACGAACTGAACAAGCTGGGCAAGCTGCTGCCCGCCGACTGGCAGGCCCGCCTGCCCGACAACAGCACTCCCTATACCTCGACCATCGTGTTCCTGGTGCGCAAGGGCAACCCCAAGGGCATCAAGGACTGGGGCGACCTGACCAAGCAGGGCGTGGAAGTCATCACCCCGAACCCGAAGACCTCCGGCGGCGCCCGCTGGAACTTCCTCGCCGCCTGGGCCTGGGCGAAGAAGCAGTACGGTAGCGACGAGAAGGCGCAAGCCTACGTGCAGGACCTGTACAAGCACGTCCCGGTTCTGGACACTGGCGCCCGCGGTTCGACCATCACCTTCGTCAACAACAACATCGGCGACGTGCTGCTGGCCTGGGAAAACGAAGCCTTCCTGGCCAAGAAGGAGCAGGGCGGCGAGAACTTCGAGATCGTCGTTCCGTCCGTGTCCATCCTGGCCGAGCCGCCGGTGGCCGTGGTCGACAAGACCGTCGACAAGAAAGGCACCCGCAAGGTCGCCGAGGAATACCTGAAGTACCTGTACAGCGAAGAAGGCCAGCGCATCGCCGCGCAGAACTTCTACCGCCCGCGTAACGCCAAGGTCGCTGCCGAGTTCGCCAACCAGTTCCCGAAACTCAACCTGGTGACCATCGACAAGGACTTCGGCGGCTGGAAAGTCGCGCAGCCCAAGTTCTTCAACGACGGCGGCATCTTCGACAAGATCTACCAGGCGCAGTGATGTGCCACCCGCCCGGCCCTGCGCCGGGCGAAACGATCCGCGCGGGCCGGTGCACAGCCCACGCGGAACGAAAACCCCCGCCCCATGGCGGGGGCTCAACGCGTTCATGAGAAAGGACAGACAATGTCGCGACGCATCTCCCCGGTCATACCCGGCTTCGGGCTGACTCTGGGCTACACCCTGGTGTATCTCAGCCTGTTGGTGCTGATTCCGCTGGGGGCCATGTTCCTCAAGACGACCCAGCTCTCCTGGGATCAGTTCTGGACCATCATCACCGCGCCGCGCGTCATCGCCGCGCTCAAGCTGAGCTTCGGCACCGCGCTGATCGCCGCCCTGATCAACGGCGTGATCGGCACCCTGCTGGCCTGGGTGCTGGTGCGCTACCGCTTCCCGGGACGCAAGATCATCGACGCGATGATCGACCTGCCCTTCGCCCTCCCAACCGCCGTGGCCGGTATCGCGCTCACCGCGCTGTACGCGCCCAACGGTCTGGTCGGCCGCTTCGCCACCGAAATCGGCCTGAAGATCGCCTATACCCCGCTGGGCATCACCCTGGCACTGACCTTCGTGGTCCTGCCCTTCGTGGTGCGCACGGTACAGCCGGTGCTGGCGGACATCCCGCGTGAAGTGGAAGAAGCCGCCGCCTGCCTGGGCGCCAAGCCGTTGCAGGTGTTCCGCCACGTGCTCCTGCCGGCGCTGCTGCCGGCCTGGCTGACCGGCTTCGCCCTGGCCTTCGCCCGCGGCGTCGGCGAGTACGGCTCGGTGATCTTCATCGCCGGCAACATGCCGATGAAGACCGAGATCCTGCCGCTGCTGATCATGGTCAAGCTGGACCAGTACGACTACACCGGCGCCACCGCCATCGGCGTGCTGATGCTGGTCGTCGCCTTCGTCCTGCTGCTGCTGATCAACCTGCTGCAACGCCGCATCGAAACGCCTTGAGGAGCGCGCCATGAGTACCGCAAGCCTTTCCGCCGCGGCCGCTGCCAATGCTGCTCGCCGGGGTAATGTGTGGGGCCGCCGCGCCCTGATCGCGCTGGCCTGGCTGGCCTTCGCCGTGTTCCTGCTGCTGCCGCTGTTCGTGGTGCTGAGCGAGGCGCTGAAGCAGGGCTTCGGCACCTTCTTCGAGGCCATCCTGGAACCCGACGCGCTCGCCGCGCTGAAACTGACGCTGATCGCCGTGGGCATCTCGGTGCCGCTGAACCTGGTATTCGGCGTCGCCGCCGCCTGGTGCGTGACCAAGTTCGAGTTCCCCGGCAAGAGCATCCTGGTCACCCTGATCGACCTGCCGTTCTCGGTCTCCCCGGTGATCGCCGGCCTGATCTACGTGCTGCTGTTCGGCGCCCAGGGCTACTTCGGCCAGTGGCTGTCGGACCGCGACATCCAGATCGTGTTCGCCGTGCCCGGCATCGTCCTGGCAACCATCTTCGTCACCTTCCCCTTCGTCGCCCGCGAACTGATCCCGCTGATGCAGGAACAGGGCACGCAGGAGGAAGAGGCCGCGCGCCTGCTCGGCGCCAATGGCTGGCAGATGTTCTGGCACGTGACCCTGCCGAACATCAAATGGGGCCTGATCTACGGCGTGGTGCTGTGCACCGCGCGGGCCATGGGCGAGTTCGGCGCGGTGTCGGTGGTTTCCGGGCACATCCGCGGCGTCACCAACACCCTGCCGCTGCACGTCGAAATCCTCTACAACGAATACAACCACGTCGCCGCTTTCAGCGTCGCCACCCTGCTGCTGCTGATGGCCCTGGTCATCCTGCTGCTCAAGCAGTGGAGCGAGTCCCGCCTGACCCGCGCCAAAGTCAAAGCTGACGATGAATAAGTGAGAGCCACGCCATGAGCATCGAGATCCGTAACGTCAGCAAGAACTTCAACGCCTTCAAGGCGCTGAACGACATCAACCTCGACATCCACAGCGGCGAACTGGTTGCCCTGCTCGGCCCGTCCGGCTGCGGCAAGACCACCCTGCTGCGCATCATCGCCGGCCTGGAAACCCCGGACGCCGGCAACATCGTGTTCCACGGCGAGGATGTCTCGCAGCACGACGTGCGCGATCGCAACGTCGGCTTCGTGTTCCAGCACTACGCGCTGTTCCGCCACATGACGGTGTTCGACAACGTCGCCTTCGGCCTGCGCATGAAGCCGAAGAAGGAGCGCCCGAGCGAAGCGCGCATCGCCGAGAAGGTCCACGAGCTGCTGAACATGGTGCAGCTGGACTGGCTGTCCGACCGTTATCCGGAGCAACTCTCCGGCGGCCAGCGCCAGCGTATCGCCCTGGCCCGCGCACTGGCGGTGGAGCCGAAGATCCTGCTGCTCGACGAACCCTTCGGCGCCCTCGACGCCAAGGTGCGCAAGGAGCTGCGCCGCTGGCTGGCGCGCCTGCACGAGGAGATCAACCTGACCTCCGTATTCGTCACCCACGACCAGGAAGAAGCGATGGAGGTCGCGGACCGCATCGTGGTGATGAACAAGGGCGTGATCGAGCAGATCGGCTCCCCCGGCGAGGTCTACGAGAACCCGGCCAGCGACTTCGTCTACCACTTCCTCGGCGACTCCAACCGCCTGCACCTGGGCGGCGACGAGCACGTGCTGTTCCGTCCGCACGAGGTGTCGCTGTCGCGTTCGGAAGTCGCCGAGCACCGCGCCGCCGAGGTCCGCGATATCCGTCCGCTGGGCGCGATCACCCGGGTGACCCTCAAGGTCGACGGCCAGGACGAGCTGATCGAGGCCGAAGTGGTGAAGGACCACGACAGCCTGACCGGCCTCGCCCGCGGCGAGACGCTGTACTTCAAGCCGAAGGCCTACCAGCCGGTGGCGAATATCTGATCGGGCGCCGCCACGGCACTCTGCTCCTGCGCGGGGGATTGCCCTCTCCCTAACCCTCTCCCTGAAGGGAGAGGGGATATTCGTGCCAAGCGGTCCCCCAGCGTCTCCGGCTGACTCGGCGCCTGACGAGCATGCCGTACGGCTCCCTCTCCCTTCAGGGAGAGGGCTGGGGAGAGGGACCGCGCTTTCCCCTGACTCCCAAACCCTCGTATCCTGCCAGCCTTGCTTTTCAACAAGGCCCCGGCCATGTTCGACGCCCTCCCCCAGCACCTCGAACTCATCGTCCTCACCTTCCTCCTCGCCGGCCTGGTGAAGGGCGTGGTGGGGCTCGGCCTGCCCACGGTGGCCGTCGGGCTGCTCGGGCTGGTGATGCCACCGATGCAGGCGGCTGCCATTCTCGTCGTGCCCTCCACCGTCACCAATGTCTGGCAACTCGCTGCCGGCCCGCGCTTCCTCGGGCTGCTCAAGCGCCTGTGGGGGATGCTTGTCGGCATTGTTGTCGGGACCCTGCTGGTAGGCTGGCTGCTGGCGGGACGGAACTGGCCGGCGGCCACGCCGCTGCTGGGCGTCGCCCTGATGCTCTATGCACTGCTGGGGCTGTCGAACCAGCGCTTCAGCGTGGCGCCCCGGCATGAGCGCTGGCTGTCGCCGCTGATCGGCGTGATCACCGGAGGCGTCACCGCCGTCACCGGCGTCTTCGTGATTCCCGCCGTGCCTTTCCTGCAGGCCCTGGGCCTGGAAAAGGATGACCTGGTGCAGGCGCTGGGCTTGTCGTTCACCGTCTCGACGCTGGCCCTGGCAGTCACCCTCAGCCAGCACGGCTCGCTGTTGCAGGCGGATGTGCTCGGCCTGTCGCTGCTGGCCCTGCTGCCCGCGTTGGCAGGCATGTACCTGGGCACCTGGCTGCGCTCGCGGATCAGCCCGCTGGCGTTCCGCCGCTGCTTCTTCGGTGGCTTGCTATTGCTCGGCGCGGACCTGGCGATCCGCGGTCTCTGACCCGCCCTGATGGGCTTTTCGTAGGAGCGAGCTTGCTCGCGAACCCGGACTCCGCAGCGAAGACTGGTTCGCGAGCAAGCTC
>NZ_JBGLYK010000150.1:0-14652 GCF_047304025.1 Pseudomonas sp. Pseusp97
CAACGCTGCTGGGCAGGCGCGCGACCGGCTGGGCGCCGCTGCCGATCATCCCTAATGCATCCACGGCGCTGACGCTCCAGCTCTCGCCCAGCAGCGTTGCGAGGGCGGGTGCCAGCCGCTGGGCCTGGACACGGATGTCGGCCTGTGGGCGGCTGAGCAGGCGCAGGCTGGTGAGGCGTTCGGCGAGGCGGTCCGGATCGCGGTAGAGGTTTAGCACGGCCTCCAGCGCGGCAAGGGTCAGCTTGTCCACGCGCAGGGCGCGCTTGAGCGGGTTCTTCTTGATCCGCCCGATCAGCTCCTTGCTGCCAAGGATCAGCCCGGCCTGCGGGCCGCCGAGCAACTTGTCGCCGCTGAAGGTGACGATGTCGGCGCCGTCGCGCAGGGCTTCCTGCACCGTCGGCTCCTTGGGCAGGCCCCAGCGGGTGAGGTCGACCAGGGTGCCGCTACCCAGGTCTTCCAGCAGCGGCAGGCCGTGGGCATGGGCGATCTGCGCCAGCTGCGGGGTGGCTACGCTGGCGGTGAAGCCCTGCACGCTGTAGTTGCTGGTGTGCACACGCATCAGCAGGCCGGAGCGCGGGCCGATCACGGCTTCGTAGTCCTTGGCGTGGGTGCGGTTGGTGGTGCCGACCTCGACCAGCTTCACGCCGGCGCGGGACATGATGTCGGGGATGCGGAAGGCGCCGCCTATCTCGATCAGTTCGCCGCGGGAGATGATGCCTTCCTTGCGCGCGCCCAGGCTGTTGAGCGCCAGCAGCACGGCGGCGGCGTTGTTGTTGACCACGGTGACGGCTTCGGCGCCGGTGAGCTCACGGATCAAGCCGGTGATGAGGTCGTCGCGGTCGCCGCGCTTGCCGGTGGCGAGGTCGAATTCGAGGTTGAGCGGGTAGCGCGCGGCCAGGGTGATCGCTTCGATGGCTTCCTCGGGCAGCAGGGCGCGGCCGAGGTTGGTGTGCAGCACGGTGCCGGTGAGGTTGAACACCCGGCGCACCCGGCTGGCGTGGTGTGCGGCGAGACGCTCGCCAGCACGGCCGGCGAGCACGGACTCTTCCAGTTCGACGGCGGCCAGCTGGCCGTGGCGTGCGGGATCGCGCAATTCGTCGAGCAGGTCGCGCAGGGTCTTGAGCAGGGCCTCGCGGCCATAGCGTTGCTGCAACGGCTGGCAGGCCGGGCTGCGCAGCAGGCGGTCGATGGAGGGCAGGCGTACCGAGGTCATGGACGAACCTTGCTTTGGAAACGATGGCTGGAGTCAGTGTAGGGCGAATAACCGCTTGCGGTTATCCGCCGGCTGCCTCGACGCAAAGGCGGCGGCGGATAACGCGTTCCGCGTTATGCGCCCTACGAAGGGCGGGTTTAACCGCCGCCGCCCGGCGCGAGCAGGAGGTTCGGTGCGGTGCGCAGGTAGCCGTCTTCGGCGAGGCGGATATCCAGCGCGAGGCTGGCCAGGTCGTCCGCCTGGGCTTCGGCGTGCTTGTCGTGCTCCAGGTAGAACTGCTTGAGGTAGGACTGGCAGCCGGGACAGGTCTCGGCCTTGAGCGGCGCCTGGTCGCTGGCCACGCCCTCGCGCTGCAGCGAGTAGTAGGCCAGGCCTTTGCTCTCGGCGCAGTGGCTGCACTTCACGCGCACGTAGTGCCATTCGCAGGAGCACAACGAGCAGGACAGGTAACGCAGCCCGGCATGCTTGCCCTGGCTGCGGATCATCCCCGCCACCGGCGGTGCACCGCAGGCCGGGCAGAGGGTCTGGCTGTCGGTTTCCGCCAGGGTGTCGTCGGGCAGTTGCAGCAGCCACTGGCTGAAGGCGACCTGCAACACCGCGCCGAGGAAGGGCACCAGCGCCGGCGGCAACAGGTCGAACTGGCCGTTGAGCAGGCCCAGCGCCCAGGCCTTGCGCTGGCCGGAATCGGCGTTGCGCAGGGTTTTCAGCGCCTCGACCACGGCGGGGTTGGCGGTGAGTTCGTAAGCGTCGAGGAAGGCGTCCAGCAACGGCAGCCAAGCGCCTTCGCGCACCAGCACCTCGTAGGCCAGCGGCGGCATGCGGTGCTCGCGGCTGAGCGCCAGCGCGGCGGCGTCCGGCGTGGGCAGGAACAGCTTGCGCTCGAGCAGCGCCTGCTGTGTTTCGCAGACGCCGGCGATCAGTTCGAGATAGCCCTGCAGGGGATTGCCCGGCGCCAGTTCGCGCAGGCGTGCGGCGCGGCGGGAGAACAGATCGGGGGACGGCAGGTTGAACAGCGGGGGGATGTTGGCGGCAGCTTCGATCTGCCCGGGTTCGAGAATTCGGCCTGACACGCAGGACTCCTTGTTGGGTTTGGAGTGGGGCCTTGAAAGCCCCTCTCCCTGGTCCTCTACCTGAAGGGAGAGGGGATGGTTCGTGCCGGCTGATGCACTGGCGTCAACCGGCGATTATGTCGAGCGTTAGTGCCCCTTGCCCTTGTCCACATCCTTGAGCCACGCGGCATGGTGCTTGCGCGCCCAGCCGCGGCTGACCCAGCCGTAGAGCATGGCGCCCATCGAGCCCTTCACCCAGAGGCCGGCATAGATATGCACCAGGATGCTGCAGATGAGCACGAAAGCAGCCAAGGCATGCAGCAGCGAGGCGATGCGGATGAGGTCGATGCCGAAGAAGTGGCTGAAGTAGGCGCGCCACATCACGAAGCCGGTCACCAGCAGCACCAGCATGCACAGCAGCAGGGTCCAGAACAGCAGCTTCTGCCCGGCGTTGTAGCGACCGACTGCCGGAAGGTTTTCCTCGCGGTTGGTCACCACGTCGCGCCATTGCTTGAGCCACTGCACATCGCGCTTTTCCACCAGGTTGTGGTGGGCGAAGCGGATCACCAGGCCGAGGAAGAACAGGAACATCGCCACCCCGAGGAAGGGGTGGAGGATGCGCGTCCACGGGCCGCCGCCGAACAGGTTGGTCAGCCAGAACATGGCAGGGTGGAACAGCGCCAGTCCCGAGAGACCGGCGAGGAAGAACAGGATGGCCACCATCCAGTGGTTGCTCCGTTCGTTGGCGTTGTAGCGTTGTATGTCTTTTTTCATGTCGTCGGGCTCCTGGGAGAGCTTGCGAACGCCCTCTCCCCAACCCTGGCTGCGCGCCCCGCTCCGAAGGGAGAGGGGGCAGTTCGGGGAAAAAGGTCAGCGTGGAGTACGCGGATCATAGTCATGCACCGAAGGGTCGACCTTGTGCACCGGCGCCTGCGGGTCGGGCCCATCTTCCTCGTCCTCTTCGACCCGGTTGGGGCCGATACGGGTGTAGTGGAAGAACCCGGCCAGCACCACGCCCGCCATGGCCAGCAGGCCCAGCGGTTTGCTGAGGCCCTTCCACAGGCTGACCATCGGGCTGATGGCCGGCTTGTCGGGCAGGCCGGCGTACAGCGAGGGCTGGTCGTTGTGGTGCAGCACGTACATGACGTGCGTGCCGCCCACGCCTTCGGGGTCGTAGAGACCGGCGTTCTCGAAGCCGCGGGACTTGAGGTCCTCGATGCGCTCGGCGGCGTGCTCCTTCATGTCTTCCTTGGTGCCGAAGACGATGGCGCCGGTCGGGCAGGTCTTCACGCAGGCCGGCTCCATGCCCACCGCCACGCGGTCGGAACACAGCGTGCACTTGTACGCCTTGTGGTCCTTCTGAGAGATGCGCGGAATGTTGAACGGGCAGCCGGTGATGCAGTAGCCGCAGCCGATGCAGTGGTCCTGGTTGAAGTCGACGATGCCGTTGGCGTACTTCACGATGGCGCCGGGGCTCGGGCAGGCCTTCAGACAGCCGGGCTCCTCGCAGTGCATGCAGCCGTCCTTGCGGATCAGCCACTCCAGGTTGCCGGCCGGCGCTTCGTATTCGGTGAAGCGCATGACCGTCCAGGACTGGTCCGTGAGGTCGATCGGATTGTCGTAGGTGCCGTGGTTGTGGCCCACCTCGTCGCGCAGTTCGTTCCATTCCGAGCAGGCGACCTGGCAGGCCTTGCAGCCGATGCACTTGGACACGTCGATCAGCTTGGCCACTTCCTGCTCGTGCCGCACCGAGGGTGACGGCAAGGTCGTGGCGGAGCGGGCGTAGATGTCTTGACTACTCATGCTTCACCTCACGCCTTTTCCACGTTGACGAGGAAGGACTTGAACTCCGGCGTCTGCGTATTCCCGTCGCCCACGAAGGGGGTCAGGGTGTTGGTCAGGTAGCCGTTGCGCGCGACCCCGGAGAAGCCCCAGTGCAGGGGAATACCCACGTGGTGCACGGTCTGGCCGTTGACCTGCAGCGGACGGATGCGCTTGGTCACTACCGCCACCGCCTTGATGAAGCCGCGGTTGGAGGAGACCTTCACGCGGTCGCCGGCCTTGATGCCGATTTCCTTGGCCAGGGCCTCGCCGATCTCGACGAACTGTTCCGGCTGGACGATGGCATTCAGGCGGCAATGCTTGGTCCAGAAGTGGAAGTGCTCGGTGAGCCGGTAGGTGGTCGCGGCATAGGGGAACTCCTTCGCCGTGCCGAACAGCTCCATGTCGTTCTTGAACACCCGCGCCGCCGGGCTGCTGATCGCCTGCGGGTTCTTGTGCAGCGGGTTGACGCCGATCGGCGTCTCGAACGGCTCGTAGTGCTCGGGGAACGGTCCTTCGGCCATCTTGTCGACGGCGAAGAAACGCGCGACGCCCTCGGGATTCATGATGAACGGGTTCATCCCGGCTTCCGGCGGCACGTCGGCCTTGTAGTCGGGCACGTCGGTGCCGCCCCAGGCCTTGCCGTTCCACCACACCAGGCGCTTCTTCACCGGGTCCCACGGCTTGCCGCTGACGTCCGCCGAGGCGCGGTTGTACAGGATGCGCCGGTTGGCCGGCCACGCCCAGGCCCAGCCCAGGGTCTGGCCCATGGCGTACGGGTCGCTGTTGTCGCGGCGGGCCATCTGGTTGCCCGTCTGCGTCCAGGACCCGGCGAAAATCCAGCAGCCGCTGGCGGTGCTGCCGTCGTCACGCAGCAGCGCGAAGCCCGGCAGCTGCTCGCCGGCTTTCGCCAGGACCATGCCGTTGTTCGGGTCGACAAGGTCCGCCAGCGCCTTGCCGTTGTACTCCTTGGCGATCTCCTCCGGGGTCGGCTCATCGGGCGTCAGGTAGGGCCAGTCGAGCCCGAGGATCGGGTCGGGGAACTTGCCGCCGTCCTTGCGATAGGCCTCGCGCAGCCGATGCAGCAGGCCGCTCATGATGGCGATGTCGGTGCGCGCCTCGCCCGGCGGCTCGGCACCCTTCCAGTGCCATTGCAGCCAGCGACCGGAGTTGACGATGGAGCCGTCTTCCTCGGCGAAGCAGCTGGTGGGCAGGCGGAACACCGTGGTCTGGATGGCCTTGGTGTCGACGTCGTTGTGCTCGCCGGCGTTGCGCCAGAACTCGCTGGTCTCGGTGGCCAGCGGGTCCATCACCACCATCCACTTCAGCTTGGCCAGCGCGGCGCTGACCTTGGCCTTGTTGGGGAAGGAGGCAATGGGGTTGAAGCCCTGGCAGAAGTAACCGTTGACCTTGCCCTGGTACATCATGTCGAAGTAGCGCAGCACGTCGTAGCCGGCGCCAGGCATGTCCAGCTTGGGCAGCCAGTCGTAGCACCAGTTGTTGTCCTTGGTGGCGGACTTGCCGAACCAGGACTTCATCAGGCTGACGTGGAATTTCGGGTAGTTCTGCCAGTAGGACAACTGCCCCGGCCGCAGCGGTTTGCTGGTGCGCTTGGTGATGTAGGCGTTGTAGTCCTGCTCCGCATCCATGCCCAGGGTCAGGTAGCCGGGCAGCGAGTTGGACAGCAGCCCCAGGTCAGTCAGGCCCTGGATGTTGGAGTGGCCGCGCAGGGCGTTCATGCCGCCGCCGGGCATGCCGATATTGCCCAGCAGCAGTTGGACCATCGCGCCGGTACGGATCATCTGCGCGCCCACCGAATGCTGGGTCCAGCCCAGGGCGTACATGATGGTCATGACCTTGGTCGGCGCCGCCGTGGTGGAAATCTCCTCCCACACCTTGAGCATCATGTCCTTGGGCGTGCCGCAGATGTTGCTCACGACATCCGGCGTATAACGGCTGTAGTGCTGCTTCATCAGGTTGAACACGCAGCGCGGGTGCGTCAGGGTCGGGTCGACCTTGGCGAAGCCATCCTCGCCCAGTTCGTATTGCCAGGAGGACTTGTCCGGATAGGTGCGCTTCTCCGCGTCGTAGCCGTTGAACAGCCCGTCGTCGAAGCCGAAGCCTTCCTTCACGATGAAGGAGACGTCGGTGTAGTTGTGCACGTATTCCTTCTGGTACTTGTCGTTTTCCAGCAGGTAGTTGATCAGGCCGCCGAGGAAGGCGATGTCCGTGCCGGTGCGGATGGGCGCGTAATAGTCGGCCACCGAAGCGGAACGGGTGAATCTGGGGTCGACCACCAGCAGGCGCGCCTTGTTGTGCGCCTTGGCTTCGGTCACCCACTTGAAGCCGCACGGGTGCGCTTCAGCGGCGTTTCCGCCCATGATCAGAATCAGATCGGCATTCTTGATGTCGGTCCAATGGTTGGTCATGGCTCCACGGCCAAACGTCGGGGCAAGACTTGCCACCGTCGGGCCGTGTCAGACACGCGCTTGGTTGTCGAACGCCAGCAGGCCGAGAGAACGAACCACCTTGTGGGTGATGTAGCCCGCTTCGTTGGAAGACGCCGACGCGGCCAGGAAGCCGGTGGTCAGCCAGCGGTTCACCGTCTGGCCCTGGGCGTTCTTCTCGATGAAGTTGGCGTCGCGGTCTTCCTTCACCAGCTTGGCGATGCGGTCCAGCGCCTCGTCCCAGCCGATGCGCTTCCACTCGGAAGAACCGGCCTCGCGAACCTGCGGGTACTTCAGGCGGTTGGGGCTGTGGACGAAGTCGAGCAGGCCCGCGCCTTTGGGGCAGAGGGTGCCGCGGTTGACCGGGTGATCGGAATCACCCTCGATGTGGATGATGTTCTGCGCGACGTTCTTCGCCGCATCACCCTGGCTGTACATGAGGATGCCGCAACCCACCGAGCAGTACGGGCAGGTGTTGCGGGTCTCGACGGTGCGCGCAAGCTTGAAGTGGCGGATCTGGTCGGCGAATGCATCCGGGGGTGCCATCCCGAGTGCCGCCAGGCTCGATCCTCCAAGGCCCACAGCGCAGACCTTGAAAAATTGCCGACGGTTCATATCCATCGTGCGTCTCCTGATCAGGCAGCGTACGTCCGGGACATGGCCGGACCCTTGCTGCTTAAAAGATAGCCAAGCGGGCGCAATGCGCCAGCTTTGAGCGGGGCAGACCATGCACGCCATGGATTTGCGGCGCATTGACGCGCGTCAGTGCGTCACTCAGAACGTGCCGCCGAGTACCCCCAAATGGGCAACGGGCGGGTAGGCGCAGGAGATACTTTCGCCGTCCGGGCGGCAGGCGGATTGCGCGCGGTCCGGCTGGAGGGATTCGTGCAGCCCGAGCAGGGCCACGCCGATGAGGGCAGCGAGCAGGTAATGGCGCGCGTGTCTTGTTCTTATCGCTTTCATGACGACCTCCGTCACTTCAGCCTGCGTTCAGGGCACCAGGCCCTGCCATGCGTTTGAGTCTGGAACCTGTGGCGCCGCTGTCAACTCCAGCCCCTTGACCGAAATGCCCGCATGGTCCGGCAACCGGGCCGTTAACCGACGCGCATCCGGCTTAGTAGGGTGGCAGGACCCGATTGCCGAAGAGCGCCTCCATGTCTTCCGCCGCCTCGCCCTACCCTCACCTGCTCGCCCCGCTTGACCTGGGCCCGATTCAACTGCGCAACCGCGTGGTGATGGGCTCGATGCACACCGGTCTGGAAGACCGCCTGTGGGACTTCGGCAAGCTCGCCGCCTATTACCGCGAGCGGGCGCGCGGCGGCGTCGGGCTGATCATCACCGGCGGCTTTGCGCCCAACCGCGAAGGCTGGCTGCTGCCGCTGGGCAGCAGCCTCACCAGCGGCCTGCAGGTGCCAGCGCACCGGCGCCTGACCCAGGCGGTGCACCGCGAGGGCGGGCGCATCCTGCTGCAGATCCTCCACGCCGGGCGCTACGGCTATCACCCGCTGGTGGTCTCGGCCTCGGCGGTGAAATCGCCGATCAGCTGGTTCGCCCCGCGCGAGCTGTCCGAGCGCGGCATCCTGCGCACCCTCGCCGCCTTCGTACGCTGCGCGAAACTCGCCCACGCCGCCGGCTACGACGGCGTGGAGATCATGGGCAGCGAAGGCTACCTGCTGAACCAGTTCCTCTGCCCGCGCACCAACCAGCGCGAAGATCGCTGGGGCGGCGACCTGGGCAACCGCATGCGCCTGCCGCTGGAGATCGTCCGCCGCACCCGCCGTGCGCTGGGCGAGCGCTTCGTCATCAGCTATCGCCTGTCGCTGCTCGACCTGGTGGAAGGCGGCAACAGCTGGGACGAAGTACGCACCGTGGCGCGAGCCCTCGAAGGCGCCGGCATCGACCTGCTCAACACCGGCGTCGGCTGGCACGAATCGCGGGTGCCGACCATCGTCACCTCGGTACCGCGCGCGGCCTTCGCCGAAGTCAGCGCGCGCTTGCGCCGCGAACTGCGCGTACCGGTAATCGCCAGCAACCGCATCAATACGCCGGAAGTCGCCGAACAATTGCTCGCCGAAGGACACGCCGACCTCGTCTCCATGGCCCGGCCGCTGCTGGCCGATCCACAGTTCGTGGAAAAGGCCGCCGCCGGTCGCGCCGCCTCGATCAACACCTGCATCGCCTGCAACCAGGCGTGCCTGGACCACGCGTTTGCCAACCGCCGCGCCAGTTGCCTGGTGAATCCGCGCGCGGCCTTCGAAACCGAACTGCGTTACCGCAAGGCGCGCGTGCACAAGCGCATCGCGGTGATCGGCGCGGGGCCGGCGGGACTGTCCGCCGCCTGCGTCGCGGCCGAGCGCGGCCACCGGGTGACGCTGTTCGAAGCCGCCGAGGAGATCGGCGGGCAGTTCAACCTGGCCAAGCGCGTGCCGGGCAAGGAGGAGTTCCACGAGACGCTGCGCTATTTCGCCGTGCGCCTGGGCGAACTCGGCGTGGAAGTACAACTGGGCCGGCGTATCCGGCGTGGCGAACTGAACGGCGAGTATGACGAGGTGATAGTCGCCACCGGCATCCAGCCGCGCACGCCGTCTATTGCGGGTATCGGCCATGCCAAGGTGCTCGGCTACCTCGACGTGCTGCGCGGCGCAGCGGTGGGTGAGAAGGTCGCGCTGATCGGGGCTGGCGGCATCGGCTTCGACGTCGCCAGCTTCCTGCTGAGCGAGCGCAACGGCCCGCAAGCGCTCGGCGAATGGCTGGGCCAGTGGGGCGTTGACCTGGACAATGCGACGGGTGGCGGGCTGATTCCTCCAGTCCCCCCCATCCCACGCCGGCAACTCTGGCTGCTGCAGCGCAAGCCCGGCCAACCCGGCGCCGGGCTGGGCAAGACCAGCGGCTGGGTGCACCGCGCGCACCTCAAGCAACACGGAGTACGCATGCTCGGCGGCGTGGAATACCTGCGCATCGACGATGACGGTTTGCATGTGCGCATCGACGGCCAGGAACAATGCCTGGCGGTGGATAACGTGGTGATCTGCGCCGGCCAGGAGCCTTTGCTGGAGCTGCAGCCGACGCTGGCGGCGCAGAACCTGCGCTACCACGTCATCGGCGGCGCCAGCGTGGCGCGGGAGCTGGATGCCAAGCGCGCGATCCGCGAGGGCGCAGAGCTGGCGGCGAGGCTATAACCGACGTTGCTTTTCGTAGGAGCGAGCTTGCTCGCGAACCGCTGAACACCGAGCCGCCGGCTGACTCGTTCGCGAGCAAGCTCGCTCCTACAGGGTGAACGCGGTGCAGGGAACATTCTGACAAGCGTCTCGGCTAGGGCGACTGTAATCTGATAGATTACAGTCCGGCGATGATCAGAAGCTTTCGCCACAAGGGGCTGCGTGCCCTTTATCTGCAGGGCGACCCGCGCGGAGTCAGGGCCGACCACGTGCCGAGACTCAAACGTATCCTTGCCGCACTGGAAAGCGCCAACGGCCCCAGGGACATGGACCTGCCCGGTTACCGCCTGCATGGCCTGAAAGCTTCGCTGTCCGGCTATTGGGCCGTCAGCGTTTCAGGCAACTGGCGAGTGATCTTCCGCTTCGTCGACAGCGACGTGGAGCTGCTCGACTATCTCGATTACCACTGACGGTTCGCTCACTGCCGAACGGAGGAGCACAGCATGGCGATGCACAACCCGCCCCACCCCAGCGAAATCCTCCGTGAGGATGTACTGCCTGAGCTTCGCCTTTCCGTGACCGCTCTGGCAGCCCACCTCGGCGTAAGCCGCCCGCACTTTTCCAAGGTACTCCATGGCCGAGCGCCTATCAGCGCCGACCTCGCCTGGCGCCTGGAGCAGGCCGGCCTGGGCACGGCCCGCCACTGGCTGGCGATGCAGGCTGCCTACGATCTGTGGCAGGTCAGCCAGCAAGCGCACCCGCCCATCGCCCGGCTGCAAGCGGTAGCGTAACCCCCAGGAGTCACCCCTCCAGCAACACCTTGATCGCCTGCAGGTCGCGCATCACCCACTGCGCGTCGCGCTCGAAGGTGGCGTCGTCCATCTGTGGCTGGCGCAGCAGGGTGAGTTGCAGCTCGCAGCCATCGCCATTGGCGATCAGTCGCAGCGGGATGTGGATGGCAGGCGCCTGCTCTGGCAGCACGTCATGGTCCAGCACGCCGAATGCATTGCGCGCAGAGAAGCGCACGCGCATGGGGCCCTGGGGCGTCTGCGCCAGCCAGAATTCGCCCTCCAGGGGTTCGATGGCGGTGCACAGCCCGGAAGCCCAGTAGGGAAAGTTCTTCGGCTCGGCGAGAAAGTCGTAGGCGGCGTCGCGCGGCCGCTCGATGCGGACGCTGAGCACGCGGGAAGCGCGGGTGGCCATGGTCGGGACCTCCATCGGGGACGGGAGCGGCGCTCCAGTCTGGTGCATACTACGCGGCTGACTATGCTCGATCGACCGCAGGCCAGCCCTTCGCTGCCCTGCTTGCCGACCCTTTCCGGAGTTTCCCATGCCTACGCCACCCTGGTGGTTGTTCGTCCTGCCGCTGATCGCCGGCGCCTGCCTGCCCCTTCAGGCCGGCATCAACGGCCAGTTGGCCAAGCAGGTGTCCAGCGTGCTGGCCGCCGCGCTGATTTCCTTCTTCGTCGGCCTGCTCGGCCTGCTCGCACTGACCCTGGCCAACCGCGAGTTTCCCAGCCTCGCGGCGATGCGCGGGATGCCCTGGTGGCAGTGGTGCGGCGGCTTCCTGGGGATGTTCTTCATCTTCATCGCCGCCTTCGCAGCGCCGCGCGTGGGCGCGCTGATGTTCATGGTGCTGGTGCTCGCCGGCCAGCTCGGCATGGCGCTGGCGCTGGATCACTTCGGCTGGGCTGGTTTCAAGGAAGCGCCGGTGACCACCCTGAAGATCGCCGGCCTGGCCGCCATCGCCGTCGGCATCTGGATGATCCGCAAGGGCTGAAAGCCATCCGTCTACTCTGAGCACGGATGACTCGCCTGCAGGAGACCTCCATGAGCGAAATCCAGGTGATCCTGGTCGACGAACACGACAACCCGACCGGCACGATGGAGAAGCACGAAGCCCATCATCGCGGGCTGCGCCACCGGGCCATCTCGGTCTATGTGTTCAACCGCGCCGGCGAATTGCTGCTGCAACGCCGGGCGGCCGGCAAGTATCACTGCGGCGGGCTGTGGAGCAACACCTGCTGCGGTCATCCCTACCCCGACGAATCCGCGCAGCACGCCGCCGAGCGCCGGCTGCGCGAGGAGATGGGCGTAACCATCGAGCTGCGCAAGCTGTTCGAATTCAGCTATCGCCTGGAGTTGGCCAACGGCATGACCGAGCACGAGTACGGCCACCTGTTCGGTGCCGTCGACGAGCAGCCGCCGCGCCCCGACCCGCAAGAGGCCGACGACTACCGCTACGTCGCCCTGCCCGATCTGGAAGCCGAGATGGCGGCGCACCCGGGGCGCTTCACGCCCTGGTTCCTGCTCTGCTACCCGACCTTCAGGGACTATCTGCAGAGTAACGGCGGAATCGCCGCGCTGTAGAGCGCCGTACTGTCCGTCACCTCTCTGTTCGTCGAAAGGCCGAGCAAATCTGCGCGCCGGCCACTATGATGCGCGCCTTCGCGCCACCGCACCGACTTGCCGCCATGAGAAAACCACCGCTGATCGCCAACGCCGAACTGGACCGCCTGGAAACCTGGGCGAAGTACACCTCGGGCCTGTGCAAGGACTGCAACGCCACCTGCTGCACCATGCCGGCGGAAGTGACCGTCAACGACCTGATCCGTATCGGGGTGGTCGACGAATTCGAGCGCGAAGAGCCGGCAAAGAACATCGCCAAGCGCTTGCTAAAGGAAGGCATCGTCGAGCGCTTCAACCAGAAGAGCGGCATCTTCACCCTGACCCGCACCAGCAACGGCGACTGCTACTTCCTCGATCGCAAGACGCGCCTCTGCAGCGTCTACGCCAAGCGCCCGGACACCTGCCGCAACCACCCGCAGGTCGGCCCGCGTCCGGGCTACTGCGCCTACCGCAAGAAGATCGGCTGACGATCAGGGCTGCAGTGGCACCGGAATCGACTTGACCCAGCCACGCAAGCTGAGGAACACCGGCGCCGCCGGCGAGGCGCCATTCCACAAACGGCCGCGCTCGACATAACGGTCTTCGCCCACCTGGTAGCGCAGCGTTCTTTCCGGCCCGAGCTGGCCGGTGAAATGCTCGGTATCCCAGTCCAGCAGCAATATCCTCACGGTCTCGCCGATGGCCGCCTGCAGCGCCTGGCGATAGGCCTCGGCATCCCTGGCCGCCCACTGAGCGAGGCAATCGCCGCAGTCCAGCGCCCTGCCCTGGACCTCGATACGCCCCTCATAGATCGCCTGCCGGCCATGCATCAACTGCACCTCGCTGACCAGTTTCAGGCTTCGCGAGTCCTGGCTGAGCACGGCCTGCGGCTCGACCCGCAACTCGAAGACGCCGGCGCTGGAAACCGGCCGGTTGGCCTGGGCGAATGCCTGGACAAAACCGTCGGTGAAAACCTTCTCCAGGGGTTGCCCATCCAGCGCCGTGCGCAGGGGCGCGACGCGTTTGCGCGCCTCATCCTGCTGTGCCTGCCGCAGCTCGCCCTGGCTCAGGTTGGCGGCCAGCGCCGTACCGATCGCCACGCCCAGGCCTACGCTGGCGCCGACGCCCGAATTATTCGAGCTGTTCACCGATACCTGGATATTCCGCGCCGCCGCGTTGCCCCGCTCGACGATGCCCGAGCCGTCATTGGAGACGGCCCCCTGCAGCAGGCGGTCAGCACCGGGCGCCACCGTCAGGGAAAAGGCTTGCCCGGGGAGCAGGCTGCGCAGGTCGCCGGCCATGCTCGGACGCAGGGCCTTCTGCGCGCTGCAGCCGCTCAACAGCAGGCAGGCCAGCGCCAGGCAGGCTGCCGCCTTCACGGTTTGGCGGCGGAAAGCTGCTGGTTGCGGAATACCCCCAGCAGGTCCTGCTGGGTGGAGTCCAGCGCCTGGTAGAAGGCGTTGGTCAGGTTGGGAAACTCCGGAGCCTCGTCCCACTCCCCGTCGGCAGCGCGGCTGAAGACCTTGGGCTGGTAATACAGCATGCGGTTGTCATCCAGGTCGATGACAAAGGTGGTGACCACCACCTGCGCCACCGGCACGCTGGTGGGCGCCACGCTGTAATAGCTGCGCGTGGTGCCGAGCGAGGCGAAGGAGAACAGGACCAGCTTGTCGATCTGCTTCTGCGCCTTGAGCGGCTGGAAGTCCCGGGCAGTGAAGCCAGTCTTCTCCGAGGAGACCTTCTTCAACGCCTCCACATCGATGGGCTCGTCGAGCTTGACGACGCTGTAGCCCTTCTCCTGCAGGATGGCGGAAACCTGCTGGGGAATCTCGCGCAGCGAGCTGGCATCCCAGGTTTCCACCTTGGCGCGCAGCCCGGCTGCCATACCGCTATTGACCGCGTAATCGAGCAGGCCCTGCTGGCCGGTGAGCGCCACGGTGGGGGCCGGCAGCTGGGTGTAGGCCACGCCGATGCGTTCCTGTTTCTCATTCCAGAACGCCTGGTCCATCGGCACGGGCGGCTGCGGGGTGGCGCAACCGGTCAGGAGGGCGAGGCAAAGCAGCGGCAGCGCCAGGAAAGCGCGGCGGAATCCATTCATGGCCATTCCTTGATCGACATCTTCCGGCGGACTGCCTGGAAGCCGGTGCCGACCTTACAGTAGCCAAAAGCCATCACGCAATAAGACGTCAACGGAACGACGCCAAATAATCTGCGGCAACTCGTCACAGCAAATTGGCTCGCTATACTGCGCGCCAGCTCAGGAGCCCTTCATGAATTCCCTGCTCGAAGCCTGGCGGCATTCGCCGACTCACCGCCGCGTCTGGGCGCTCGCCGCGCCGATGATCCTCTCCAACGTCTCCGTGCCGCTGGTCACGCTGGTGGACAGCGCGGTCATCGGCCACCTGCCGCACGCCCACCAGCTGGGCGCCGTGGCCGTCGGCGGCGGGCTCTACACCCTGCTGGTGGGCGTGCTGGGCTTCCTGCGCATGGGCACCACGGGTTTCGCCGCCCAGGCTGCCGGGCGTGCGGATGGCGGAGCGCTGCGGCGGATTCTCGGCCAGGGCCTGTTGCTGGCC
>NZ_JBGLYK010000151.1:0-14647 GCF_047304025.1 Pseudomonas sp. Pseusp97
TCCGCCGAGCTGCTACGCCTCGCCGAGCGCGCCGATGTGCTGGTGGTCGGCCCTGGTGTCGGTCGCGAAGCCTGGGGGCGCGTGCTGGTCAGCGCCGCCGCGAGCCTGGAGCGCCGGCAAGTGTGGGACGCCGATGCGCTCAACCTGCTGGCTGAAGGGCTTGTCGCTCGTCCGTCCGGCGACTGGGTGATCACTCCCCATCCGGCCGAAGCAGCGCGTCTGCTGGGTATTTCCACCGCCGAAGTCCAGGCCGACCGGCCGAAAGCCGCGCACGCGCTCGCGCAGCGCTATCAGGCAGTGGTCGTGCTCAAGGGCGTCGGCAGCCTGATCGCCTCTGCGGATGGCCGGTTGGCGCTGTGCAGTCACGGGCATCCCGCCATGGCCGGCGCCGGGCTGGGGGACGTACTGTCCGGTGTCCTCGGTGCGCTGCTCGCACAGGGGCTGCCTGCTTTCGAGGCCGCCTGCCTGGCAGTCTGGCTGCATGCGCGCGCCGGCGAGGCGCTCGGCGCGCAAGGGCGCGGCCTGGCTGCCGCTGATCTGATTCCTGCCGTTCGTCAGTTGCTCGAGGAGCTGTCCCCATGCCTGAACTGAATCTGTTCGCCGACGGCGAAGAGGCCATGGTCGATCTCGGCCGCCGGATTGCCGAAGCGACCCGTGGGCGCGGGATCATCTACCTGCATGGCGACCTGGGGGCGGGCAAGACCACGCTGTCGCGCGGCATCCTGCGGGGACTGGGGCATGGCGGATCGGTGAAGAGCCCGACCTTCACCCTGGTCGAACCCTACGAAATCGGCGATCTGCGCGCCTTCCACTTCGACCTCTACCGCCTCGCCGACCCGGAGGAACTGGAGTTCCTCGGTATCCGCGACTACTTCGAGGGCGACGCGTTGTGCCTGATCGAGTGGGCGGAGCGCGGCAAAGGCATTTTGCCAAAGGCCGACATGGACATTACCATTGTTCCGCATGCGGGCGGACGCATGCTGCGCCTCGACCCGCACGGAACACGGGGCGAAGCCTGGTGTGCCGCCCTGGCCACGGGAGCATAGAAAAAAGATGGGTTGGGGGTTGCGCCTTCGGGCGTTGTTTATCGGGGTGTCCGTTCTGCTGGCATTCTTTGCCGGCGAGGTTTCTGCCGCCACGCAAATCAAGAGCGTGCGCATCTGGCGCGCGCCGGACAACACACGCCTGGTGTTCGACCTGTCCGGCCCGGTACAGCACAGTCTGTTCACCCTGAGTGCGCCCAACCGCATCGTCGTCGATATCAATGGCGCGCAGATGTCCGCCGCCCTCGACAAGCTCAAGCTGAACAACACGCCGATCACCGCGATGCGCTCCGCCCAGCGCTCGCCCACCGACCTGCGCCTGGTGCTGGACCTGAAGAACGCGGTCACGCCCAAGAGCTTCGTGCTGCCGCCGAACCAGCAGTACGGCAACCGCCTGGTCGTCGACCTCTATGACCAGGGCGCCGACATCGCTCCGGATGTCCCCGCGACCCCGACGCCCAGCGTGCCTGCCACGCCGGTCAGCCCGGCGCAGTCGGTGGCGAAGATTCCCGCACCGAGCAGCGGCGGCAAGCGCGACATCGTGATCGCCATCGATGCCGGCCACGGCGGCGAAGACCCTGGCGCCCTCGGCCCGAACGGCCTGCACGAGAAGAACATCACGCTGTCGATCGCCCGCGAACTGCAGCGGCAGATCAACCAGATGAAGGGCTTCCGCGCCGAACTGACGCGCACCGGCGACTACTTCATCCCGCTGCGCAACCGCACCGTGATCGCCCGCAAGAAGGGCGCGGACCTGTTCGTCTCCATCCACGCCGACGCCGCGCCCAGCCGCAGCGCCTTCGGCGCCTCGGTGTTCGCCCTGTCCGACCGTGGCGCCACTTCCGAAACCGCTCGCTGGCTGGCCGACACGGAAAACCGCTCCGACCTCATCGGCGGCGACGGCGGCGTGAACCTCGACGACAAGGACAAGATGCTCGCCGGCGTGCTGCTCGACCTGTCGATGACCGCCACCATGTCTTCCAGCCTGGACGTCGGCCACAAGGTGCTGACCAGCGTCGGCCGCGTGACCCCGCTGCACAAGCGCCGCGTGGAACAGGCCGGCTTCATGGTGCTGAAATCCCCGGACATCCCGTCGATCCTGGTGGAAACCGGCTTCATCTCCAACCCGAACGAATCCGCCAAGCTGGCCAGCGGTTCGCACCAGCAGGCGCTGGCGCGTTCCATTGCCAGCGGCGTGCGCCAGTACTTCGTGCAGACCCCGCCGCCGGGCACCTACATCGCTTCGCTGCGCGATGGCGGCCAGCTGGCTTCCGGCCCGCGTGAGTATGTCGTGCGCAGTGGTGACAGCCTGGCGATGGTTGCCAGCCGCTTTGACGTCAGCACGGCCTCGATCCGCAGCGCCAATTCGCTCAAGAGCGATGAGCTGAAGATCGGCCAGGTGCTGAAGATTCCGGGCACCTCCCTGGCGTCGCAGCAATGAGCGATGTGCGCCGTATCCAGCTGCTGACCCCGCGGCTGGCGAACCAGATCGCTGCCGGCGAAGTGGTCGAACGACCCGCGTCGGTCATCAAGGAACTGCTGGAAAACTGCCTGGACGCGGGCGCCAGGCGCATCGACATCGAAGTCGAGCAGGGCGGCGTCAAGCTGCTGCGCGTGCGCGACGATGGCAGCGGGATTCCGGCCGAGGACCTGCCGCTGGCCCTGGCGCGCCACGCCACCAGCAAGATCCGCGAACTGGAAGACCTGGAGCGGGTGATGAGCCTGGGCTTCCGGGGCGAGGCGCTGGCCTCGATCAGCTCCGTCTCGCGCCTGACCCTGACCTCCCGCACCGCCGACGCCGAGCAGGCCTGGCAGGTAGAGGTCGAGGGTCGCGACATGGAATCCACCGTGAAGCCGGCGGCCCATCCGGTGGGCACCAGCATCGAAGTGCGCGACCTGTTCTTCAACACCCCGGCGCGGCGCAAGTTCCTGCGCGCCGAGAAGACCGAATTCGATCACCTGCAGGAGGTCATCAAGCGGCTGGCGCTGGCGCGCTTCGACGTGGCTTTCCACCTGCGCCACAACGGCAAGACCATCCTCTCCCTGCATGAGGCGAAGGACGAGGCCTCCCGCGCACGCCGCGTGGGCGCCGTATGCAGCACTGGCTTCCTCGAACAGGCACTGCCCATCGAAGTGGAGCGCAACGGCCTGCACCTGTGGGGCTGGGTCGGCCTGCCGACCTTCTCCCGCAGCCAGCCGGACCTCCAGTATTTCTACGTGAACGGCCGCATGGTGCGCGACAAGCTGGTCGCCCACGCGGTCCGCCAGGCTTATCGCGACGTGCTGTACAACGGTCGTCATCCGACCTTCGTGCTGTTCTTCGAGGTCGATCCGGCGGTGGTGGACGTCAACGTCCATCCGACCAAGCATGAGGTGCGCTTCCGCGACAGCCGCATGGTCCACGACTTCCTCTACGGCACCCTGCACCGGGCGCTGGCGGAAGTGCGCCCGGACGACCAGCTGGCGCCGCCGGGTGCGACCACATTGACCGTGCCGCGCCCCACCGGTGCGGAAGCCGGAGAATTCGGCCCGCAAGGCGAGATGCGCCTGTCCGAGACCGTGCTCGAAGCCCCTGCTGCCGCCCGTGCCTGGCAGCCGAGCCCGGCTTCCGGCGGTTCCAGTGGTGGTGGCGGTGGTTACAGCTACCAGCCGAACCGCCCGGACATCCCGCCGATCCAGGAGGCCCAGGGCGCCTACAAGGCCTATTTCGCCCCGTTGCCCGACCAGGCGCCGCAGGCGCTGCCGGAAAGCAGCCAGGACGTGCCGCCGCTCGGTTATGCACTGGCGCAGCTCAAGGGCATCTACATCCTCTCGGAGAACGCCCACGGCCTGGTGCTGGTGGACATGCACGCCGCCCACGAACGGATCATGTACGAGCGCCTGAAGACCGCCATGGCCAGCGAAGGCCTGCGCGGCCAGCCGCTGCTGGTGCCCGAGTCCATCGCCGTCAGCGAGCGCGAGGCGGATTGCGCCGAGGAACATGGCGCCTGGTTCTCCCGGCTCGGCTTCGAGTTGCAGCGGCTCGGCCCGGAAACCCTGGCCATCCGCCAGATTCCCGCGTTGCTCAAGCAGGCCGAAGCGACCCAACTGGTGCGCGACGTGCTGGCCGACCTGTTGGAGTACGGCACCAGCGACCGCATCCAGGCGCACCTCAACGAGCTGCTCGGCACCATGGCTTGCCATGGCGCGGTACGCGCCAACCGCCGCCTGACCCTGCCGGAGATGAATGGCCTGCTGCGCGACATGGAAGTGACCGAGCGCAGCGGCCAGTGCAACCACGGCCGGCCGACCTGGACCCAGCTGGGGCTCGACGAACTGGACAAGCTGTTCCTGCGCGGGCGTTGATTTTCGTAAGCCTGCGTTCAGGAAAGTGCAGTAAACTGCGCGCCAAACGATTCAGCAGTGCGCAAGAACGAGCTCCCGATGTCCCTGCCTCCCGCGATATTCCTCATGGGCCCCACCGCCGCCGGCAAGACCGACCTGGCGCTGGAGCTGGCGCGCCTGCTGCCGGTAGAGCTCATCAGTGTCGACTCGGCACTGATCTACCGTGGCATGGACATCGGCACCGCCAAGCCGCCCCGCGAGGTGCTAGAGGAATTCCCCCACCGCCTGATCGATATCCGTGACCCCAGCGAGGCCTATTCGGCGGCGGAATTCCGCGCCGACGCCCTGGCGTCCATGGCCGAGATCACCGCGGCCGGGAAGATCCCGCTGCTGGTCGGCGGCACCATGCTGTATTTCAAGGCTTTGCTGGAAGGGCTGGCCGACATGCCCAGCGCAGACCCTGCCGTGCGCACCGAGCTGGAGACCTGGGCCGCCACCGAAGGCTGGGGCGCCCTGCATGAAGAATTGGCGCGCGTCGACCCGGAGTCCGCCGCGCGCATCCATCCCAATGACCCCCAGCGACTTGTCCGGGCCCTCGAGGTCTACCGCGTAAGCGGTATGTCCATGACTGCACACCGCCTTCGCCAGGCGAGTGAAAATGCGGGTCTTGGCGCGCAAGGCAGTGGACAATTACCGTATACTGTGGCTCATCTGGCGATCGCGCCTCTGCAGCGCCAGGTATTGCACGAGCGTATCGCGCAACGTTTTGACCAGATGCTGGAACAGGGCTTCATCGCCGAGGTCGAACGCCTTCGCGCAAGGAATGACTTGCACGTGGGGCTGCCATCCATAAGAGCGGTGGGGTACCGACAGGTATGGGATTACCTCGAGGGCAAACTGTCCTACGCTGAGATGGTGGAGCGCGGCGTCATCGCCACGCGGCAACTGGCCAAGCGCCAGTTCACCTGGCTCCGCAGTTGGAGCGATCTACACTGGTTGGACAGTCAGGCGAGCGACAATTTGCCGCGTGCCTTGAAATACTTTGAGGCGGTCTCCATATAGGCTCGAGACCTTAATTCCGGCCGTCTATCCTTGGGGTTCAGGACGGCGTTAAGCCAAATTCGACTACTACTAAATCAGTTATTTACCCTTACAAGGAGTGCGGCATATGTCAAAAGGGCATTCGCTACAAGACCCTTACCTCAATACCCTGCGCAAAGAACGCGTTCCGGTTTCCATCTATCTCGTCAACGGCATCAAGCTGCAGGGCCAGATCGAATCCTTCGACCAGTTCGTCATCCTGCTGAAGAACACTGTCAGCCAGATGGTCTACAAGCACGCTATTTCCACCGTGGTTCCCAGCCGCCCCGTGCGCCTGCCCACCGGTGATCAACCGGCCGAGCCGGGCAACGTTTGACGGGAGTCCGCCTTGTTCTTTGAGCGCCCGGGTGGTGGGGAACGGGCCATTCTGGTCCATCTGGAAGGTCAGGACCCCGAGGCGCGCGAAGACCCGCAGGAATTCCAGGAGCTGGCCCGTTCGGCAGGCGCGGAAGCGGTCGCTTTCGTCAGCATTTCGCGCCATCAGCCCTCAGCCAAGTACCTGATCGGCACCGGCAAGGTCGAAGAGTTGCACGACCTCGTCCATGCCGAGAAGGTCGAGCTGATCATCTTCAATCACACCCTCACGCCGAGCCAGGAGCGCAACCTCGAGCGAGCGCTCGAATGCCGCGTGCTCGATCGTACGGGTCTGATCCTCGATATCTTCGCCCAGCGCGCCCGCACCCATGAGGGCAAGCTGCAGGTGGAGCTCGCCCAGCTGGAACACATGAGCACGCGCCTGGTGCGCGGCTGGACTCACCTTGAGCGCCAGAAGGGCGGTATCGGTCTGCGCGGCCCGGGTGAAACCCAGCTGGAAACCGACCGCCGCCTGCTGCGTGGGCGCATCCGCCAGATCAAGTCACGCCTGGAGAAGGTCCGCAGCCAGCGCGAGCAGGCCCGTCGCGGCCGTCGTCGCGCGGAGATTCCGGCGGTGTCCCTGGTGGGCTACACCAACGCCGGCAAGTCCACGCTGTTCAATGCGCTGACCACTTCCGAGGTCTATGCGGCCGACCAGCTGTTCGCCACCCTCGACCCGACCCTGCGCCGCCTGGAGCTGGATGATGTCGGGCCGATCGTGCTGGCCGATACCGTGGGTTTCATTCGTCACCTGCCGCACAAGCTGGTGGAGGCGTTTCGAGCTACCTTGGAAGAGTCCAGCAACTCCGATCTGCTGCTGCATGTGATCGACTCCCACGAGCCGGATCGCGATGCGCAGATCGAACAGGTGCTGGCGGTGCTCAAGGAGATCGGTGCGAACGAGTTGCCGATGCTCGAGGTGTACAACAAGATCGACCTGCTGCCGGACATGCAGCCGATGATCCAGCGCGACGAGCTGGGCAAGCCGGTCCGGGTCTGGCTGTCGGCGCGTGAGTCGCGCGGGCTGGAATTGCTGGAGCAGGCGATTGCCGAGTTGCTGGGGGAGGACATGTTCGTTGGAACGCTCTGCCTGCCGCAGCGCCTGGGGCGACTCCGTGCTCAGTTCTTCGAGCTGGGTGCGGTACAGTCCGAGGGTCACGATGACGAGGGGCGCGCCGTATTGCAGGTCCGCCTGCCGCGTGTCGAGTTGAACCGCATGGTGAGCCGCGAAGGCTGGCAGCCGGCGGAGTTCATTGCGCAACACACTTTGCAATAAAGCCCGGCACGCTGCTTTTGGCAGGGTAAGGGGCATTCGGTAGCATAGGTGGGCGCGCCGTAGGCGCGTTTTCGCGTTATCAGATGGAGAGCGCTATGGCTTGGAATGAGCCGGGTGACAACTCGAACAAGAACGACCAGGACCCCTGGGGTGGACGCCGTGGTGGCGGTCGCCAGGGCCCGCCTGATCTGGATGAGGCGTTCCGCAAGCTGCAGGACAGCCTGAACGGGATTTTCGGCAAACCCAAGCGCGGCAGCGGCTCGGGCGGTGGCGGCGGTGGTCGGGGCGGTAGCCTCGGGCTGTTCGGCATCGGCCTGGCGATCCTCGCCGTGCTGTGGCTGTACAACGCCATCTACGTGGTGGACGAACAGGAGCAGGCGGTGATCCTGCGCTTCGGCCAGTACCACGAGACCGTGGGCCCCGGCCTGAACATCTACTTCCCGCCGATCGACAGGAAGTTCCAGGAGAACGTCACCCGCGAGCGTGCCTACAGCAAGCAGGGTCAGATGCTCACCGAGGACGAGAACATCGTCGAGGTTCCGCTGACCGTGCAGTACAAGGTCAGCAACCTGAAGGACTTCGTGCTCAACGTCGACCAGCCGGAAGTGAGCCTGCAGCACGCCACCGAAAGCGCCCTGCGCCACGTGGCCGGCTCCACCACCATGGACAAGATCCTCACCGAGGGCCGCGAACAGATGGCCACCGAGGTGCGCGATCGCCTGCAGCGCTTCCTCGATACCTACAAGACCGGTATCACGGTGACCCAGGTGAACATCCAGAGCGCCGCCGCGCCGCGTGAAGTACAGGAAGCGTTCGACGACGTGATCCGTGCCCGCGAGGACGAGCAGCGCGAGAAGAACCAGGCCGAAGCCTACGCCAATGGCGTGGTGCCCGAGGCCCGCGGCCAGGCGCAGCGCATCATCGAGGAAGCCAACGGCTACCGCGATGAAGTGGTCTCCCGCGCCCAGGGTGAGGCGGATCGCTTCGCCAAGCTCGCCGCCGAGTACCACAAGGCACCGGAAGTCACCCGTCAGCGCCTGTATCTGGACACCATGCAGGACGTCCTGAGCCAGAGCAGCAAGGTCCTGGTCACCGGCCAGCAAGGTCAGAACAACCTGATCTACCTGCCGCTGGACAAGATGATGGATGGCCGTGGTTCGGCAGCTCCGAGCTCCGCGCCTAGCGCGAGCAGCAGCACGCCGGATATCGGTTCGCGGGTCGCCAGCGACCTGCAGCAGCGTGACACGCGTACCCGGGAGAGCCGCTGATGAGTAACAAGTCCCTGATCGCCCTCATCGCGGGTGTGGTGGTTGCTGTTGCGCTCTGGAGCAGCGTCTACGTGGTGCAGCAGACCGAGCGCGCCGTCATGCTGCGCTTCGGTCGCGTGGTCGAGCCAGACGTGAAGCCCGGCCTGCACTTCAAGATTCCGTACGTCAACACGGTGCGCAAGTTCGACGGCCGCCTGCTGACCCTGGACTCGCCGACCCAGCGTTTCCTGACGCTGGAGAAGAAAGCGGTGATGGTCGACGCCTACGCCAAGTGGCGCGTCTCCGATGCCGAGCGCTTCTACACCGCGACCTCCGGCATGAAGCAGATCGCCGACGAGCGTCTGTCCCGTCGCCTGGAAGCCGGCCTGCGCGACCAGTTCGGCAAGCGCACCCTGCACGAAGTGGTGTCGGGTGAGCGTGATGCGCTGATGGGCGATATCACCGCTTCGCTGAACCGCATGGCGCAGAAGGAGCTGGGTATCGAGGTGGTCGACGTTCGCGTCAAGGCCATCGACCTGCCCAAGGAAGTGAACCGCAGCGTGTTCGAGCGCATGAGCACCGAGCGTGAGCGGGAAGCCCGCGAGCACCGCGCCAAGGGTCGCGAGCTGGCCGAAGGTATCCGCGCGGATGCCGATCGTCAGCGTCGCGTACTGCTGGCCGAGGCGTATCGCGAGTCGGAAGAGACCCGCGGTGACGGCGATGCGAAGGCGGCGGCGATCTATGCCAAGGCCTACACCGCCGATCCGGAGTTCTACGCCTTCACTCGCAGCCTCAAGGCATACCGCGAGAGCTTTGCCGACAAGAAGGACGTGCTGGTGCTCGATCCGAGCAACGAGTTCTTCCGCTACCTGGAAAAAGCTAAACCCTGAGGGGGCGTCGACGCTTCGCCGTGATCGCGCCGAGCCCCGTGTTGCGAGTTGTCCCGATTCCAAGTGTAGGCTCGGGCGCCGCGCAACACGGGGCTCGTCCCTTCGGGTTGCGCGTCAAATCACGCCATGCGTCGTTGCGGGACTAGGCAAGGGACAGCCATTGCCGTCGTCCCGCGTCTAGCCTGGCGTGATTTGACGCAGCAACGCGATTCACGCCGAAACATCAACGGCCCTTCGTAAGTCTCCGGCGGGCGGCAGCGCCCGCCGGAGAAATCGTGTTATCATGGGTCAGCCGGGAAATCCCGGCTTTTTTGCGTCCGCGAGAATGATGTACGAGAGCCATGTGGCAGGAATTCGGCAAGGCGTTCTGTCTGTTGCTGGTGCTGGAAGGCATCCTTCCGTTCCTGTACCCGCGTGGTTGGCGCGACGCCGTGAGCGGGCTCGGGCGCCTTGGCGACCGCAGTCTGAGACTCATCGGGCTGGGCAGCATGCTGCTCGGCACCGTCCTTCTTTACTGCATTCATTGAAGTGCCGCCCGGCCTAAAAAAGGAGAGAGGCGACATGGCAACGGTAGACCGCTGGCTGCTGCCAGATGGGATCGAAGAAGTGCTGCCACCGGAGGCGGCTCGCGTTGAAGCAGCCCGCCGCCAGGTGCTGGACCTGTTCCAGCGCTGGGGTTACGAGTTCGTCGTCACCCCGCATATCGAATACCTGGAATCCCTGCTGACCGGCGCCGGTCAGGATCTGGACCTGCGTACCTTCAAGGTCACCGATCCGGCTTCCGGCCGCCTGATGGGCTTCCGCGCGGACATCACGCCGCAAGTGGCGCGCATGGACGCCCATAGCCTGCGTCGCGAAGGCCCGAACCGCCTGTGCTATGCCGGTAGCGTGCTGCATGCCCGCCCGCGTGCGCTGGCGACTTCGCGCAGCCCGATCCAGCTGGGTGCCGAGCTGTACGGCGACACCGGCTCGGCCGGCGACGTCGAAGTCATCAGCCTGCTGCTCGACATGCTCGAGATGGCCCAGGTGCCGGATGTGCACATGGACCTCGGTCACGTCGGTATCTACCGTGGCCTGGCCCAGGCGGCCGGACTGTCCGGCGAAGTCGAGCAACTGCTGTTCGACGCCCTGCAACGCAAGGCCGTCGACGAAGTCGCGGCGCTGACCGAGGGCCTGCCTGCCGGAATCGCCGGCATGCTCCGCGCGCTCGCCGAGCTCTGTGGCAGTCGCGAAGTGCTGGACCAGGCGCGGGAAGTGCTCGCCGATGCTCCGGCCAACGTCCAGGCGGCACTGGCCGACCTGACCGCCATCGCCGATTCGCTGGCCGCGCGTTTCCCGCAGCTGCCGCTGTACTTCGACCTCGGCGAGCTGCGCGGCTATCACTATCACACGGGCGTGGTGTTTGCCGCGTTCGTGCCCGGGGTTGGCGAGTCCATTGCCCAGGGCGGCCGTTACGACGACATCGGCGCCGACTTCGGCCGTGCGCGTCCGGCCACCGGTTTCTCTACCGACCTCAAGACCCTGGTCACTCTCGGCCGCGCCCAGCTCGACGAGCCGCGCACCGGAGTCTGGGCGCCGGCCGATGGCGCTGGCTTGTGGCAGGCGGTGCAGCAGTTGCGCCGTCAGGGCGTGCGCGTGGTACAGGCGCTGCCCGGCCAGGATGTGGCTTCGGCTTCCGAAGCGGGCTGCGACCGGCAATTGCTGGTTCGCGATGGCAATTGGCAGGTGGCTGCGCTCTGAGGCGCGCCACTTCGAGTTTCTGCCGGCCGCGGCCGGCACCGAACATCCACGATGGGGACAAGAGTTATGGGTAAGAATGTCGTAGTCCTGGGCACCCAGTGGGGTGATGAGGGCAAAGGCAAGATCGTCGACCTGCTGACCGACCAGGCTGCTGCCGTGGTGCGTTACCAGGGCGGCCACAACGCCGGTCATACCCTGGTAGTGGGCGGTGAGAAGACCGTTCTGCACCTGATCCCGTCGGGCATCCTGCGCGAAGGCGTGCAGTGCCTGATCGGTAACGGTGTGGTGCTGGCGCCCGACGCGCTGATGCGCGAGATCGCCAAGCTGGAAGAGAAGGGCGTACCGGTGCGCGAGCGCCTGCGCATCAGCCCGTCCTGCCCGCTGATCCTGTCCTTCCACGTGGCCCTGGACCAGGCTCGCGAGAAGGCCCGTGGCGACGCGAAGATCGGCACCACCGGTCGCGGCATCGGCCCGGCATACGAAGACAAGGTGGCGCGCCGTGGCCTGCGCGTGGGCGACCTGTTCCACCGCGAGCGTTTCGCCGCCAAGCTGGGTGAGGTTCTGGATTACCACAACTTCGTCCTGCAGCACTATTACAAGGAGCCGGCCGTCGACTTCCAGAAGACCCTGGATGAGTGCATGGCCTACGCCGAAGAGCTGCGTCCGCTGATGATCGACGTGACCTCGGCCCTGCACGACCTGCGTCGCGCCAACGAGAACATCATGTTCGAAGGTGCCCAGGGCTCGCTGCTGGACATCGACCACGGCACCTACCCCTTCGTCACCAGCTCCAACACCACCGCCGGCGGCACCGCTACCGGTTCGGGTTTCGGTCCGCTGTACCTGGACTACATCCTGGGCATCACCAAGGCCTACACCACCCGCGTGGGTTCCGGCCCGTTCCCGACCGAGCTGTTCGATGAAGTCGGCGCGCGCCTGGCCAAGGTCGGCCACGAGTTCGGCGCCACCACCGGCCGCGCCCGTCGTTGCGGCTGGTTCGATGCCGTCATCCTGCGTCGCGCCATCGAGATCAACAGCCTGTCCGGCCTGTGCCTGACCAAGCTGGACGTCCTCGACGGCCTGGAAACCGTGCGCATCTGCACCGGCTACAAGAACGCCGCCGGCGAACTGCTGACCGACGCGCCGACCGATGCCGACAGCTACATCGGCCTGCAGCCGATCTACGAAGACCTGCCGGGCTGGAGCGAATCCACCGTCGGCGTCCAGAGTCTGGAAGGCCTGCCGGCCAATGCGCGCGCCTACATCAAGCGCATCGAGGAGCTGGTCGGTGCGCCCATCGACATCATCTCCACCGGCCCTGACCGCGCCGAGACCATCGTCCTGCGCCATCCGTTCGGCTGATTCCAGGCCGTGCACTGCAGCGGGCCGCTCATGCGGCCCGTTGTCGTTTCTGCTGCTCGGTTTAACGGCACGCGCTTTGCTGGAGAATCGGATCGGCGCCTTTCGCGCCAGACATCCGTTACGTCCGGAGGAGTTCCGCCGTGTCCGCCGTCCTGTCCTTGTTGCGCAGCCGCCTGCTGCGTCCTGCTTTCATCGCCCTTGGGATAGCGCTGCTGGTGCAGCTGGCGATCGCCCTCTGGCTTACCCGTAGCACCGTCGATGCCCTGGCCAGCGAGCTGGGTGTGCATCTTGGTAGCGAATCGCAACGCCTGGCCGGCGAGTTGGAGCAGGCTGGCAGGGAAGTTACTTCCGGGCTGAACGACTTGTCCGCGCGAACCCGTGAGCGTCTGGGCTCGGCGCTCTCTGCGCGACTGGAGGAAGAGCAAGGGCAGTTGCGTGAAGGTCTGGAGCAGAGCCTGCGTCAATCCGCCACCGAATTGGCGCAGCTGCTGGCGGCCGTGGCGCCCAAGGCCATGTGGGACAACGATGTTCCGCTGCTTTCCGACTACGCCCGGCGGGCCCAGGCCAACCCCAATGTGCTTTTCGTGGTCTACGACGATCCACAGGGGCAGCACCTTACCCGTTATCTCAATCGCGAAGACGTGCGGATCAAGGCGTTGCTGGAAAAAGGCAAGGGCGAGCGTGCGCTGGACAAGGTGCTGGAAGCGGCGAGCCATGACGGCTCGGTGTTCCTCGTCGAGGCGCCGATCAGTCCTAACGGCGTGGTCATCGGTACGGTGCGCCTGGGTGTCTCCACCGACGCCATCGAAAAGCAGATCGCCGCCCTCGACCAGCGCTTTTCCGCCCTGGTCGCCAGTGGCGATCAACTGGTGGGCGACAGCCTTGCCGGCGCCGCGGCCGACAGCACCAGGGCCCTCACGGCCCGACTGCAATCGGCGAAGCAGGCGGCGGAGGGCATGAGCCAGGGTGCCAGGGCCTCCATCGAAGAGGCGGCGGCAACGTTGCGTTGGCGCATCGGCATGGGACTGCTCCTGGTCGGTCTCGGTGTCCTGCTGTGCCTGGCGGTGGTACTCGGGCGCCGTGTGGTGAATCGTCTGCGCCTGCTGATCGATGCGCTGGACGACCTGGCGGCCGGGGAGGGCGATCTGACTCGGCGTGTGCGGCTGGACAGCCGAGACGAACTGGGCGAGATGGCAGCAGCGGTGAACCGCTTCGTCGACAAGCTCCAGCCCATCGTGCGTGAAGCGGGGCAGGTGGCGCAGCAGACCGGCAGCGAAATCGCCGCACTGGCCAGTCGCAGCGCCAGTGCCGAAGCGGCGGCAGACCGGCAGCGCAATGAAGTGGCGGGTAGCCTGGAGGCGCTCTCCGGCATGGCGGCGGAAGCCGAGATGGAAAGTCGCTCCATGCAGGCGGCGCTCGCGCGGGTCGGAGAGATCCGCAAGGCGGCGCAGGACAATGCGGCGATTGCCCGCAGGGTGGGTGGTCTGATCGAGACCCTGGAATCGCGCGTGCAGAACGGCGCCGGCGTGATCGAGCGTCTGGCGCGGCAGAGCGAGCAGATCGAGGTAGTGCTTTCGGTGATTCATGGCATCGCCGAGCAGACCAACCTGCTGGCGCTGAACGCGGCCATCGAGGCAGCGCGCGCGGGCGAGAGCGGTCGCGGTTTTGCCGTGGTGGCGGACGAGGTGCGTGCGCTGGCCAGCAAGACCCAGCAATCCACCGGCGATATCCAGTCGCATATCGGTGCGCTGCAGGAAGGGGCGCGTGAGGCGGTGGCTGCCATCGGGCAGGCTCGCGAACAGGCGGTGCAGGGGTTGGCGGCGTTGCAGGACAGCGAACGGCTGCAACGCGAGGTGCAGGCTGCGGTGGAAGAAGTGCACGGCGCCATCGAGGCCGCGACGCATTCGGCGCAGCAGCAGGCGGCGGGCGCTGCGGCGGTGCGCGGGCGAGTCGAGGTAATCCATGCCGAAGCGAGTCGCGCGGCGGAAGCGGTGAGTGCCACTGCCAGCAGTGGGCGTGTGCTCGATGGGCTGGCTGGTCAGCTGCGCGCCAGTCTGGGGCAATTCAAGGCTTGATGCGGCTTTTGCAGGAGCGGGCTCCGTCCGCGATAGGTCCGCATCGCGCCGGATACCGTCGCGGGCGGAGTCCGCTCCTGCGCAAGGTTTGGATTTCCGGAATGGCAGAAAGCCGAAAACGAAAAAGCCGAGCAGTGCTCGGCTTTTTCGTTTGAAGATGGTGCCCAGGAGAAGACTCGAACTTCCACGGTGTTGCCACCGCTAGGACCTGAACCTAGTGCGTCTACCAATTCCG
>NZ_JBGLYK010000152.1:0-14349 GCF_047304025.1 Pseudomonas sp. Pseusp97
GCGCTGTTGCCCGAGGCGCAGGCGCTCAACGCCCAGGCCGCGAGGGCTCGGCAGGCGGTGCTGGCGTTGCAGGAGGAGGCGCAGGGCAAGGTCCGGCTGAGCGTGCCGGTGTCCCTGGGCGAGACCTTCTTCGATGCCTGGTTGATGGAGTTTTCCCGGAAGTACCCGGACATCCGCCTGGAGCTGGACCTGTCCAACGCGCGCCGCGACCTGGTGGCCGACGGCTTCGACCTGGCGATCCGTTCCGGCAGCCTGGCGGTGGACGAGCGCCTGGTGGCGCGGCCGCTGTTCGCCCTGCAGGAACTGACCTGCGCCACGCCGGACTACCTGGCCGAGCACGGCGTGCCGGAGGTACCGGCAGAGCTGGCGGGGCATTCCTGCCTGCAGAACACCCATTACCAGGACAGCGACGTCTGGCTTTACCAGCGCCACCACGAACTGTTCCGCGTGACGGTGAACGGCCTGCTGGCGAGCAACCACTACACCCTGCTGAAGAAGGCAGCGCTGGCTGGCGCGGGGATCAGCCGGTTGCCGTCCTACATGGTTCAGCAGGAGTTGGCTGAAGGCAGCCTGGTCTGGCTGCTGCGCGACTACCAGACCCGGACCCAGCCGGTATTTCTCATCCACCCGTACCAGAGCCGCCTGCCGCGCCGCACGCAGCTGCTGGCGGACTACCTGCTGCGCTGGTTCGAGCGCAGCCGGATGCAACTGGCGGCTCTGGAAAGCTGACGGCTGTCAGGATATTCATTCAGTCGTTCAGCTTCGTTCAGCGATGGTTCAGAGAGGGTTCAGGGGGAGTTCAGGGACCGATCGTTAGGCTTTCACCATCACTTTTGAGAGCCTTCCGAGGTAACTACCATGAACCGTCCTACTCTGCTGCTGACTGCCCTGTTCACCAGCGCCGCCCTGCTGAGCGGCTGCGCTTCCAACCTGTCGGGTTCTTCCTACTCCCGTGCGGATGCCCGCGCTGTGCAGAACGTGCGCATGGGCACCATCGAATCGCTGCGCCCGGTACAGATCGAAGGTACCAAGACGCCCATCGGCACCCTGGCCGGCGCGGCGGTCGGCGGTATTGCCGGCAACTCCATCGGCGGCGGTCGTGGCAAGGCCATCACCACCATTCTTGGCGGTGTCGCCGGCGGCGCGGCGGGCTCGGCGGTGGAAGAGGGCATCACCCGCACCCAGGGTGTGGAGATCGTGGTCCGCGAGGATGACGGCGGCACCCGCGCCTATGTCCAGGCGGTGGACGCCAACCAGCAGTTCCGCATCGGTGATCGCGTTCGCATCATGACCGTCAACGGCGCCAGCCGCGTCACCCTCTGAACGGAGGACGCCCCATGCGTCGCCTGTTGATTGCCGCGCTGGTCCTGCTCGGCTGTGGCATCGCCATGGCCGATGACGGGGGCTTCTGGTACCTGCAGACCAGCGTCTACACCACCCACTGGAACCACGACCCGGACCACAACAACCACCAGGAGCTGATTGGCCTGGAGCGCAACCGTGCCGATGGCATGGTCTGGGGCGGTGCGACCTTCAAGAACTCCTTCAGCCAGCGCTCCAACTACGTCTATGCCGGCAAGCGCTTCGACTGGGACGGCACGCCCTTCTACGCCAAGGTCACCGGCGGTGCGCTGCAGGGCTATCGCGGCGAGTACCGCGACAAGATTCCGCTGAACCACCTGGGCGTGGCGCCGGCGATCATTCCCTCGGTCGGCGCGCATTACGGCCCGCTCGGCGCCGAACTCGTGGTGCTGGGCAACGCCGCCGCAATGGTCAACGTCGGTGTGCGCTTCTGACTCTTCCGACAGCCGAAAAGAAACGGGCCGCGATGAGTGTTCATCGCGGCCCGCGTCGTTTCTGAAGGAGGAAAGTGTCAGGCAGTGACGTCCTTCAGAGACTTGTCCAGGCAATCGATGAACAGCTCGGCATGTTCCTGCTCGAAGGCCAGCAGCGGACGGATCTTCAGGATGTTCTCCAGCGGCCCGGCCGCGCTGATCAACACGCCGCGCTCGCGCATGCCGTTGACCACCTGGCGGGTCTGGTTGGCGGCAGGTGTTTTTGCCGCGCGGTCGGTGACCAGTTCGACGCCGAGGAACAGCCCCGCGCCGCGTACATCGCCGATCAGTTCATGGCGCTCGGCCAACTGGCGGATGCCGTCGGCGAGGAAGGCGCCGATGCGCTGGGAGCGCTCCTGCAGCTGTTCGTCGCGGATCACGTCGAGCACTGCCTGGGCCGCCGCGCAGGACACCGGGTTGCCGCCGAAGGTGTTGAAGTAGCGTACCTCGCGGCCGAAGCTTTCGAGGATTTCCGGGCGCACCACCACGCCGGCGATGGGCTGGCCGTTGCCCATGGGCTTGCCGAGGGTGACCAGGTCCGGCTGCACGCCGTGGCGCTGGAAACCCCACATGGCATCGCCGGTGCGGGCGAAGCCGCTTTGCACTTCGTCGGCGATGTAGAGCAGGCCCTGGTCCTGGGCGACCTTCACCGCCTCGGCGAGGAAGCCGGCCGGGCCTGCCAGTACGCCGTCGCTGGCGAAGATGCCGTCGAGCAGCAGCGCGGCGGGCTTGATGCCGTGGGCGCGCATATCGGCGATGGCGGCGCGCACGTCGTCGGCGAACAGCTTGCCGACGTTCTCCGCACCCAGCCGGTAGGCGTCCGGAGCAATCACGGTGCGCGCGTGGGCGGGCAGGGTGATGCCGGAGCCGAGGGACGGCGACAGCTCGGAAATGGTCCCGGTGACGCCGTGGTAGGCGAAGCGGGTGATGATTACCCCGGTGCCACCGGTGTACTGGCGGGCGATGCGCAGGGCCAGGTCGTTCGCCTCGCTGCCGGTGCAGGTGAACATCACCTGGTCCAGGCCGTCCGGGAAGGTGGCAAGCAGGTCCTCGGCGTAGTCGAGGATGCCTTCCTGCAGGTAGCGCGTGTGGGTGTTCAGCACCGCTGCCTGGCTGGCGATGGCCTGCACCACGCGCGGGTGGCAGTGGCCGATGGAGGCGACGTTGTTGTAGGCGTCGAGGTAGCGGTTGCCCTGGTTGTCGTAGAGCCACACGCCTTCGCCGCGCACGGTGTGCAGCGGGCGCTCGTAGAACAGCCGGTAGGCCGGGCCGAGCAGGCGCGCACGGCGTTCGATCAGGCGCCGTTCCTGTTCGCTCAGGCGCTCGGCATCGGCGGCACTGAATCCGTTGGGCATGGTCATGGGCGGGGCTCCTGTTGATTTGCGCGGTGCTGGGCGCAGGCGGCGAAGATCTGCTCCTGCGCCTGTTCCCGGCTGAGGCGGGCCAGGCCCTGCAGGCTCTGCCAGGCGTGGCGGGTGTTGCGCAGGATGTAGTCGCGGTTCTCGGGGTGCAGGCTGGCGCGCCAGGCGGTGATGCTCAGGGTCATGATCAGGCGCGTGGCGATCAGGTCGGCGAGGATTTCCTGCTCCTCGGCCAGCAGCGGGCAGCGGCGGTGGTAGGCGGCGATCATCTCGCAGGCGGTGGCCAGCGGCGCGTCCGGCTCGCCCACCTGGTAGGCGGCAGCGACGCCGAGGTCGTTGATCAGCGGTGCGTGAACCATGTCGCCGAAGTCGAGGATGTTGCGCACCTGGTCCGGGTGCTGCGCGTCGACGATGACGTTGTGCGGGTTCAGGTCGTTGTGGATGACCTGGGCGCGCAGGCTGGCCTGGCGGGGCAGGGCGTGGCGTTCGAAGTTGTCGAGGAAGCGCTCGACCAGGGCGCGCTGTTCACGGTCTTCGATGTAGGTCAGCAGGTTACGCAGGCGCGAGGCGTGCTTGAGGTCCCAGAGCAGTTCGTGGCCGGCGGTGGCCGGGTGCTCGAACCCCTTGAGGGCCAGGCCCAGGCGCGCCAGGTCGTCGCCCAGGTTCTCGCGCAGGGCTCGGCTGCGCTGGGGCACGCGGTGCAGAGGCACGCCGTCGACAAAGGAGAACAGCCGGGCAATCATCGGCTGGCCGTCGACGACCAGGGGAACCTGGTGTTCGCCATTCAGCGCGGCATAGACGCGCTGTACCGCCAGGCTCGGGTCCTGTGCCTCGACGCGCAGCAGGGCGCGGGTCTGGAAATCCACGACCTGCGGGTCTTCCAGCGGGTGGGAAAGCTTCAGCAGGCGGTCGCCGCCGTGGCCGTGGGCGATATGGAAGTTCAGGTCGCGCTCGCCGGCGAGGCGGTGTAGCGTGCCGTGCTGGCCGAAGTAGTCCTCGGCGATGGCAGCGGCCTGGGCGTCGCCCACCTGGGCGGGGGCCGCTTCCAGCAGGTGGTCGTGGACGGGAGCGGTATTGAGGGGCACGGGTACTTCTCCAGCAGGGATAACGGGCCAAGCAGGGTTAAGCGGTACAACGGTATTTCGGTGTTGCAGTAGGTGGCTGCTCCCGCCCGGCGCGGGGCCGGGCGGGAGTCGCCGGTGTTACTTGCTCGCCCAGGCGTTGAAGCGTTGTTCCAGTTCCTCGCCGTGGTCGATCCAGAACTCGGTGTCCATGGCGCGCGCGTTCGCCAGGTTCTGCGGCGCGGTGGGCAACTTCGCCGCGATGGCCGGGTCGATCAGCGGGATGGTGTGCTTGTTGGTCGGGCCGTAGGGAATGTTCTCGGCGAAGACCTTCTGGTGCTCGGGCTTGTTGGCCAGCGCGATGAACTGCTCGGAGAGGTCCTTCTTCGGGCTGCCCTTGACGATGGCCCAGTGGTCCAGATCGTAGATGCTGCCGTCCCACTGCATGGCGAAGTCGCGACCTTCCTTCTGCGCGGTGGCAACGCGGCCGTTGTAGGCGCTGGTCATCACCACGTCACCGGCGGCCAGCCACTGCAGCGGTTGCGCACCGGCTTCCCACCACTGGATGTACGGCTTGATCTCGTCGAGCTTCCTGAACGCGCGGTCCACGCCTTCCTTGGTGCCCAGCACCTTGTACAGGTCGGCCTGTTTCACGCCGTCGGCTTCCAGGGCGAATTCCAGGGTGAACTTGGCGCCGCGACGCAGACCGCGCTTGCCGGGGAACTTCTTCACGTCCCAGAAATCGGCCCAGCCGGTGGGCGCGCTGGCGAGCTTCTTGGCGTCGTAGGTGAGCACCGTGGACCAGATGAAAATACCCACGCCGCAGTCGCTCACGGCCGCGTCGAGGAAGTCCTCGCGCTTGCCCAGCTTCGACCAGTCGAGCTGCTCGAACAGGCCTTCGCTGCAACCGCGGATCAGTTCCGGCGACTCCACCTCGACCACGTCCCAGCTGGTCTTGCCGGTGTCGGCCATGACCTTGATCTTGGCCATCTCGCCGTTGTACTCGGCGCCCTGGACGGTGACCTTGGCCTGTTGCTCGAAGGGTTTGTAGAAGGCCTTTTCCTGGGCCACCTTGTTGTCTCCACCGAAGGACACCACGGTGAGTGTTTCGGCATGCAGCTGGGCGGCGCCGCCGGCCAGCATCATCAGTGCTATGGCTTTCTTGAACATGCGATGACTCCTGAGCGGGCCAATCCGGCCCATGAATAAGAGGGCAGCTTCAAGAGTGGGGCGCTGCGCCGGGCCAGGCTGAAAGGCCGGCTGATGCGCCCTCGGACATCAGGGAGAGGAACGGGCGGAACGGGTGAGATCGATCATGGGAATGTGCTCCGTTTCTTGTTGTTGTTCGGATAGCTCGTTGTAGGACCAAGCTGAGCCGATTAAAACACCTTCACAAATATGATGCATCATGTTTTTATTGGCGACATCGCTTCACGAATGTTCACCGACGCGCGCCCTGATGAGTGGCGCAGCCAGCGGCTCAGACTTGAGAGGGAAGCACCATGAACCAGACCCGCACCCTGCTGCTCACCGGCGCCAGCCGTGGCATCGGTCACGCCACGGTGAAGCACTTCAACGCCGCCGGCTGGCGCGTGTTCACCGCCTCGCGCCAGGACTGGAGCGCCGAGTGCCCCTGGGCCGAAGGGCTGATCAACCACATCCACCTGGACCTGGAAGACATCGACAGCGTCCAGGCCAGCCTGCCGATGATCCGCGAGAAACTGGGCGGCAGCCTGCATGCGCTGGTGAACAATGCCGGCATCTCGCCCAAGGGCCCGGAAGGCGAGCGCCTGGGCGTGCTGGGCAGTGACTACGGCACCTGGCTCAAGGTGTTCAACGTCAACCTGTTTTCCACCGCGCTGCTGGCGCGCGGGCTGTTCGATGAGTTGAAGGCGGCCAGGGGCTCGGTGATCAACGTCACCTCCATCGCCGGCTCCCGCGTGCACCCGTTCGCCGGCGCTGCCTATGCCTGCTCGAAAGCCGCGCTGGCGGCGCTGACCCGCGAGATGGCCCACGACTTCGGCCCGCATGGCGTGCGGGTCAACGCCATCGCGCCGGGGGAGATCGACACGGCCATCCTCTCCTCGGGTACCGAGCTGATCGTCGAGCGCGACATTCCGATGCATCGCCTGGGCAAGCCGGAGGAGGTCGCCTCGCTGATCCACTTCCTCTGCACCAGCGGCGCGTCCTACGTGAATGGCGCGGAAATCCACGTCAACGGCGGCCAGCATGTTTGATCCCGCTGGCATCCGGCGCGCTCAATCCGCATCATGCGCGCCGCAAATGCCGCAGCACGCGATGAGAAAGCGATGAACTATCCGATCGATGGCCTGAATCATTCCTACCTTGGCAGCGGGGTCTACGCGCTCCTGCGCGAGGCCTTGATCACCGGACGATTCAAGCCCGACGATCGCCTGCGCATCCGCGACCTGGCCCAGCAACTGGGCACCAGCGTCACCCCGGTGCGCGACGCCATCCTGCAACTGGCCAAGGAACAGGCGCTGGTGCTCAAGACCCCGCGCGACATCCGTGTGCCGCTGCTCACCCGCGAGCAGTACCTGGAGATCCGCAGCATCCGCGTGGCGCTCGAAGGCCTGGCCGCCGAGACCGCCGCCGAGCGCGCCAGCGACGCTCAGCTGGACGAGCTGGAAGCGAACATCCGCGAAAACCTCGACGCGATCCATGCCGAGGACCTGGTGCTGGCGCTCAAGCTCAACCAGGCCTTCCACTTCGCCCTGGCCGACATTGCCGGGATGCCGCTGCTACGTGCCTTCCTCGACAGCCTGTGGATGCGCACCGGCCCGCTGATCGCGCAGGCCTATGCCGACTTCAACGAACGCATGGCCATCGAACACCACTGGGACGTCCTGCGCGCCCTGCGCGAGCGCAACGGCGCCGGCGCCCGCGAGGCAATCCACGCCGACCTGCTGGACGGCAGCGAGAAGATGCTGGAGTTCATCGCCCAGACCGAGGGGCCGGAGCAGGAAGCGGGCTGAGCTTCCGAGTTTTCTGTAGGAGCGAGCTTGCTCACGAACCACATCGTACCGGGTTAGCCGACGAGATTGTTCGCGAGCAAGCTCGCTCCTACGAAGAGCGCAAATCAGACTGCGCCTTCCTTGCGCAGCGCCGCGATAGCTGCTGCGTCGTAGCCCAACCCAGCATCGTAGGGTGCATAACCCGGAACGGGTTATCCGCCGATTGCCTCGCGGCGGATAACGCTGGCGCGTTATGCGCCCTACGATCCTGGAACTGTGCGGAGTGGCTTGTCGTAGGAGCGGAGCTTCTCCGCGAAGTCCCGCGCGGCGTACTCCGCAGATGAGCTTTACAGCCAGACTTCCGGGCTCCCTGTAGGAGCGAGCTTGCTCGCGAACCGCATTGCACGGAGCTCGTCGGTTGGATGGTTCACGAGCAAGCTCGCTCCTACAAAGGAAAAGAGCGGCAGATCAGACCGCCCCATCCTTGCGCAGCGCCGCGATGGCCGCTGCGTCATAACCCAGCCCGCTCAGCACTTCATCCGTATGCTCGCCCAGCTTCGGCCCGATCCACTCGGCGCTGCCGGGGGTGTCGGAGAGCTTGGGGACGATGCCGGGCATGCGGAAGGACTTGCCGTCCGGCAGCTTCGCCGAGAGGAACATCTCCCGCGCGAGGAATTGCGGGTCGGTGAACATGTCCTCGGCGGAGAAGATTCGGCTGGCCGGCACTTCGGCTTCATTGAGCATCTTCAGCACGGTCTCCAGTGATTCGGAGCGCGCCCAGCGGTCGATGACGCCGTACAACTCGTCGCGGCGCGCATCGCGGCCGTCGTTGCTGGCCAGGGTCGGGTCCTCGGCGAGGTCGAGGCGGCCGATGGCGGTCATGAAGCGGCGGAAGATGGCGTCACCGTTGGCGGCGATCTGCACGTGTTTGCCGTCGGCGGTGGTGTGCACGGAGGAGGGGGTAATGCCGGGCATGATGTTGCCGGTGCGTTCGCGGATGAAGCCGAACACATCGAACTCCGGGACCATGGATTCCATCATGGCGAACACCGCCTCGTAGAGCGCCACGTCCACCACCTGTCCGGCGCCGCCGTTCACCTCGCGGTGACGCAGCGCCATCAGCGCGCCGATCACGCCCCACAGCGCGGCGATGGAGTCGCCGATGGAGATACCGGTGCGCACCGGCGGCCGATCCTCGAAGCCAGTGATATAGCGCAGCCCGCCCATCGACTCGCCTACCGCGCCGAAGCCTGGCTGGTCCTTGTAGGGGCCGCTCTGGCCGAAGCCGGACAGGCGCACCATCACCAGCTTCGGGTTCAGCGTGTGGATCATGTTCCAGCCCAGGCCGAGCTTCTCCAGCACGCCGGGGCGGAAGTTCTCGATCAGGATGTCGGCTTCCGCCAGCAGCTTCTTCAGCACCTCGCGGCCGGACTCGTGCTTGAGGTTCAAGGTCAGCGAACGCTTGTTGCGCGCCTGCACGAACCACCACAACGAGGTGCCCTCGTAGAGCTTGCGCCATTTGCGCAGCGGATCGCCGCCGTCGGGCGACTCGACCTTGATGACTTCGGCGCCGAACTCCGCGCACAGGCGCGAGGCGAAGGGGCCGGCGATCAGGGTACCGAGTTCGATGACCTTGAGGCCGGCGAGGGGTTTGGCGGTGCTGTTCATCGGTCTGTCCGATCAGATGGGAATCGCCGGACTCTAACCCTTGCGCGCCGCTTCGAACAGGCCGCCGGGCAGACGCCTGGCCACGGCGCTTTGCGCCGACCTTTGGCGCGCGTAGAGTAGCGGCATTCAAGGATGTTTCTTACTTCAGCTCGCCGGTTTTCGGACAGGTACACCGTGATGCGCTCGCCCCTTCGCAGACAGCCCATTGGCCTGGCGGCATTCCTCGACGAATGCGCGCAGGCGGGTGGCGAGGGGGCTGCATGACGTTGCATTTGCCGACGCTGGTTGTCGTCGACCTCTACGTCCTGACCCTGGTCGGTGTGCTGATGGCTTTCGCCTGGCACAGCGGGCGCCGCGAGCCCACTCTGGGCTACATGAGCGCGGCGTTGCTGCTGGGCGCCATCGGTACCTTCCTGGCTACCCTGCGCGGCATGGGTGTCGACTGGGTGGCGATTCTGCTGGGCAACGTCGTGTTGCACCTGTCTTCGGCGATGACCTGGACCGCCATGCGGGTGTTCGCCGGGCGCAGGCCGAACTGGCCGCTGATCGGCGCGGGTGCTGCGTTCTGGGCGGTACTCTGCCTGGTGCCGGCATTCTACGAGTCGCTTGCCGCGCGGGTGCTGGTCAGCACGTCGATCACCATCGCCTACTGCCTGGTGGCGCTCGCCGAACTCTGGCGCAGCCGCCTCAAGCTGGAAGTGGAACTGCGCCCGACGCTGGCGCTGCTGGTCCTGCATACCATCGTCTACGGTGTGCGCCTGGTGGTGGATCGCGGCATGCCCTTCGCCAGCGTGGCCGATAATGGCCAGGGCTCGACCTTCTTCACCTTCCTGGTCTTCGAGACCATGCTGTTCGCCATCGGCATCGCCTTCGCCACCCTGGCGATGGTCAAGGAGCGCGCCGAGCTGCAGTTCCGCAGCGCCGCCCTGAGCGACCCACTGACCGGCGTGGGTAACCGCCGCGCCTTCATGGAAACCGGCGAGCGCCTGCTGCGCCTGTGCGCAGAGCGGGGCGAGCAGGCCTCGCTGCTGCTCTGCGACCTGGACAACTTCAAGCGCCTCAACGACTCCTTCGGCCATCCGGCCGGCGACCGCGTGCTGGTCGAGTTCAGCCGCATCACCGCCTCGCGGATGCGCAAGCACGACCAGTTCGCCCGCATCGGCGGGGAAGAGTTCGCCTGCCTGCTGGTAGCGGCCGATACCGAGGGCGCCTGTCAGGTGGCCGAGCGGGTGCGCCGCGAGTTCGCCGAGCTGCCGTTCATGGCCGAGGGCCAGCTCAGCGTCAGCATCGGCATCGCCACCACGCGCGAGGCCGGGCATGACCTGCTGCGCCTGCTGTCGCTGGCCGACCAGGCGCTCTACGCCGCCAAGGCCAAGGGCCGCAACCGCATCGAACTGGCCGCGCCGGAGCCGGGAACCGACCGACGTCCGCGCACTTGAGCCACGGTGCCGGCGCTTTCGCGGTAGACTTGCCGCCTTCGAAAATTCGCCGGGAACCCCCATGGCCCTGTCCGCCACGCCCTACAAAGCCGATATCAGCCTGACCGACCTCGACCGTGGGGTCTACGAGACCCTGCGCTTCACCGTCGCCCGCCACCCCTCGGAAACCGAGGAGCGCCTGGCGGTGCGCCTGCTCGCCTATGTCATCTGGTACAACGAGCAACTGGCGTTCGGCCGCGGCCTGTCGGACGTGGAAGAACCCTCGCTGTGGGAAAAGAGCCTGGACGACCGCGTGCTGCACTGGATCGAAGTCGGCCAGCCCGACGCCGACCGGCTGACCTGGTGCTCGCGGCGCTGCGAGAAGCTGACCCTGGTCGCCTACGGCAACCTGCGCGTGTGGACCACCAAGGTCCTCGACAGCGTGCGCCACCTGAAGAACCTCAACGTCGTCGCCATGCCCCAGGAGGCGCTGGAGGAAATCTCCCGCGACCTGCCGCGCTCGATCAACTGGACCGTGATGATCAGCGAAGGGACCATCTTCGTGACCGACGAACGCGGCCAGCACGAGCTGCAAGTCGAGTGGCTGATGGGCGAACGTTAATCGCCAGCTGTATTCGCTGTAACCAGGGCGCCGGGATCGGCGCCTGAGACGAAAGAATCGGAACACCCATGCGCATCGAATCCCGCCCCCTCCCGCCAACCCTGCCCGACCTGGGCGACCTGCCGCCGCTGCTGACCCGTCTCTACGCCGCCCGCGGCGTACAGAGCGCCGCCGAGCTGGACAAGGGGCTGGCGCGGCTGATCCCGTACCAGCAGCTCAAGGGCGTGGACGCGGCGGTAGAGCTGCTGGTCGATGCGCTGGAGAAGGGCCAGCGGATTCTCTACGTCGGCGACTTCGATGCCGACGGCGCCACCGCCAGCAGCGTCGGCGTGCTGGCGCTGCGCATGCTCGGCGCGGCCTGGGTCGATTACCTGGTGCCCAACCGCTTCGAGTACGGTTACGGCCTGACCCCGGAAATCGTCGCCGTGGCACTGGAGAAGCGCCCGGAGCTGCTGGTGACCGTGGACAACGGCATCTCCAGCATCGACGGCGTCGCCGCCGCCAAGGCCGCCGGCCTGCGCGTGCTGGTCACCGACCACCACCTGCCGGGGCCGGAACTGCCCGCGGCCGATGCCATCGTCAACCCGAACCAGCCCGGCTGTGATTTTCCCAGCAAGGCCATGGCCGGCGTCGGCGTGATCTTCTACGTGATGCTCGCCCTGCGCGCCCGCCTGCGTGAGCGCGGCTGGTTCGCCGCGCGCGGCATCGCCGAGCCGAACCTCGCCGAACTGCTCGACCTGGTGTCCCTGGGCAGCGTCGCCGACGTGGTGCCGCTGGACGCCAACAACCGCATCTTGGTGCACCAGGGCCTTGCGCGCATCCGCGCCGGCCACTTCCAGCAGCGCACGCAGGCCCGGACGGGCGCGATTGCCGGCGGATCACCTCCACCGACCTGGGCTTCATCCTCGGTCCGCGCCTGAACGCCGCCGGCCGTCTGGATGACATGTCCCTGGGCATCGAGCTGCTGCTCTGCGAGGACGAGAGCCTCGCCCGCGACATGGCGGTGCAGCTCGACCAGCTGAACCAGGATCGCAAGGCCATCGAGCAGGGCATGCAGCGCGAAGCGCTGGCCCAGCTCAAGGAACTGCCGGTAGAGGAGATGCCCTTCGGGCTGTGCCTGTTCGACCCGGAATGGCACCAGGGCGTGATCGGCATCCTCGCCTCGCGCCTGAAGGAGCGTTACCACCGCCCGACCATCGCCTTCGCCGATGCCGGCGACGGCACGCTCAAGGGCTCGGCGCGTTCGGTGCCGGGTTTCCATATCCGCGATGCGCTGGACGCCGTGGCCGCGCGCCATCCGGGGCTGATCAGCAAGTTCGGCGGCCACGCCATGGCCGCCGGCCTGTCGCTGCCGCAGGAAAACTTCGGAGCCTTCGCCGCCGCCTTCGATGCCGAAGTACGCCGCCAGCTGGATGAGGATGACCTCACCGGCCGCCTGCTCTCCGACGGCCAGCTGGGCGCCGAGGAATTCCACCTGGAACTGGCCCGCGCCCTGCGCCAGGCCGGGCCCTGGGGCCAGCATTTCCCTGAGCCGTTGTTCCACGGCATCTTCCAGATCGTCCAGCAGCGCGTGGTCGGCGAGCGTCACCTGAAGCTGGTGCTCAAGACCGAATGTGGCTCGCTGCAACTCGACGCCATCGCCTTCAACATCGACCGCGAAATCTGGCCGAACCCCACCGTGCGCTGGGCGGAAGTGGCCTACAAGCTGGACGTCAACGAATTCCGCGGCAACGAGACGGTGCAATTGATGGTGGCGCATATCGCGCCACGTTGAGATGGCCGGTAGAGACCGCTTTTCGTAGGAGCGAGCCTGCTCGCGAACCCTTCCGAGCGCGGGAGCAATCGGCGAGCCCTTTCGCGCAGGCTCACGCCTGCAGATGAGGCGCCGTCCACGGCGTGGAGGGATCAGCACCAGCACGGTGTTGAGGTTGGATCCCGAGTTCAGCCACTGGCGGCGCGGCTTGCCGTTGCCGCTCATGGGGTGGTCTTCGGGGTGGCCGCGACGCCTATCCGCCTTCTGCTTCTTCAACTCCCTGGCGGTGGCGATCAGGGGGGCCTGCTCCAGATCATCAGGCCATACGAACCCGATCTGCTTGACCCATATGCCGCCGAAGTCGCGGTGTGCTGAGGGCGCGCGGCCTCGGTGACGAACTCCAGGCCGAGCGGTCCTGCAACAGGCCGTTTCCAGTGGCAAACAAGCGTATCGGCGCGGATTCGCGGCCTTTTCCATTTCTTTACATAGTTTCGCTGCGTGTTTTTCGCGGCTCATCCGTCTTGTTATGTGAAGCGATCGATTCGCAATGGATGCGAGCGACCTTTCTGTCCGATCGCGCCCACACAGGAGAACCCGCATGACCCTTTCCGTTCGCCACCCCGTACTGCTGGTCATGGCGCTGAGCTGGGCGCCGCTGGCCGGCGCGGACTACCTGTGGCTGGATCGCCATGCAGGCCAGGGCGCGAAAGGCTATTTCAGTGAACTGCAACCCGGCGAGCACCTGCCGGTGGCCCAGTTGCAGAATCCCCGCGTGGTGTTGGGTGAGGGCAAGACCGCGCCGCTGAAGGCCGGCGTCGAGTCCTTCGAGATCGCTGACGCTCCGCCAGGCGACCTGCGCGTCGCCGCCCAGCGTGCCGAAGGTGGCACTTTGACCATTTATCAGGCGCGCGAGGGAAGGACCGAAACACGGGCGCAGAATGATCTGGAACTGGTGCCCACCACGCCCGGCGGCAACACCTTCGCCCTGCACTGGAAAGGCACCGTGGTGCCGGCCTCGCAGGTCAATGTGTACACCTCCGAACAGTGGACGCGCAGCCTGAAACCGGCGGCGGACGGCACGGTGACCCTGATCACGCCGTTCCCGGCGCGCTACGTGCTGGAGGTGTCCGCCCAGGTCAACGGCGGCTCCACCGTTGACGGAAAGCGCTACGACAGCGTGATCCACGTTTCCACACTGTCTTTCGAGGTGCGCCAATGACCAGCTCAATAAGAGCAGCGATGAAAGTCAGTTCCCCGGTGCAGCCGCGTCCGCCGCGCCCGGCCCGTCAACTGCTGGACCATGCCGGCCTGCGCAGCAGCCTGCCACGCCTGAACATCCTCGATGCGCTGGTGACCTGCGGCAAGGCGACCGCGGTCGAGCTGCACGCCTATCTGGAGGAGCCGGGCCTGCCCATCTCCCTCAGCTGCGTCAGCCAGACCTTGCGCCGGCTGCATCTCTCCGGCCTGCTCGAGCGCGACGCGAACAAGCGCTACAGCCTGGCACCTGGAGCGGTGGCGGCCATGGGCCGGTCGAGCGAGCTGCACTGACGGCACCGCGTGCAGCGGTATCCTCTACGGGGCTGCTCTTCGTAGGAGCGAGCTTGCTCGCGAACCGACCAGCTCCGTGCTGCCGGGGGCGCCGTTCGCGAGCAAGCT
>NZ_JBGLYK010000153.1:0-14155 GCF_047304025.1 Pseudomonas sp. Pseusp97
GGCGCGGTGGACAGCTCGCGGCTGGCGACCAGGGCGTGACGGGTGATGTCCAGTGCGGTTTCCAGGCTCAGGGTGGTCATGAGGTTTTCCTCTTCAAGTTGATAAGGCAGATAAAGGTCGGTAGGCCGGGGCAACGCCATGCAGGTGAATGCTGCGCACACGCGTATCAGAAATCTGTACGCAATCTAGTAGCCGAAGGTCTCACCCAAAGCAACATAAAAGGACAATCGGCATGTGTTTTTGTATACATTTTTTCAAACGTCAGTTTGACCCGGCGTTCAGCTTTTCTGCTCAACCCCCGCATTAGAAGGCTTTCAACCAAAAATGACCCTTCAGTCCCTCGTATACAACCCGTCTTGACCTTCGTCGAATTGCCTGCCTAGAATCGCCTCAACTTTTGTACACAATCAGTATAAGAACCGAGGAACAAAATATGGCCAGAATGAGAGCAATCGAGGCTGCCGTACTCGTCATGCGTCGCGAAGGCGTGGATACCGCCTTTGGCGTACCGGGCGCCGCCATCAACCCCATGTATGCGGCCATGAAGAAACTCGGTGGCATCGATCACGTCCTGGCCCGCCACGTGGAAGGCGCCTCGCACATGGCCGAGGGCTACACCCGCACCAACGCCGGCAACATCGGCGTATGCATCGGCACTTCCGGCCCCGCCGGCACCGACATGGTCACCGGCCTGTACTCGGCCTCCGCCGACTCCATCCCGATCCTCTGCATCACCGGCCAGGCTCCCCGTGCGCGCATGCACAAGGAAGACTTCCAGGCCGTGGACATCACCAGCATCGTCAAGCCGGTCACCAAGTGGGCGACCACCGTGCTGGAGCCGGGCCAGGTGCCCTACGCCTTCCAGAAAGCCTTCTTCGAAATGCGCAGCGGCCGTCCCGGCCCGGTGCTGATCGACCTGCCGTTCGACGTGCAGATGGCCGAGATCGAGTTCGACATCGACGCCTACGAGCCGCTGCCGGTGAACAAGCCCAAGGCCACCCGCGCCCAGGCCGAAAAGGCCCTGGCCCTGCTCAATGACGCCGAGCGTCCGCTGATCTGCGCCGGCGGCGGCATCATCAACGCCGACGCTTCCGACAAGCTGGTGGAATTCGCCGAGCTGACCGGCGTACCGGTGGTCCCGACCCTGATGGGCTGGGGCACCATCCCCGACGATCACCCGCTGATGGCCGGCATGTGCGGCCTGCAGACCTCGCACCGCTATGGCAACGCCACCGTGCTGGAATCGGACATGGTTTTCGGCATCGGCAACCGCTGGGCCAACCGTCACACCGGCTCGGTCGACGTCTACACCGCTGGCCGCAAGTTCGTCCACGTGGACATCGAACCGACCCAGATCGGCCGTGTGTTCACCCCTGACCTGGGCATCGTGTCCGACGCCGGTTCCGCCCTGGAGGTGTTCCTGGAAGTGGCCCGCGAGTGGAAAGCCGCCGGCAAGCTCAAGGACCGCAGCGCCTGGGTCGAAGCCTGCCGCGAGCGCAAGCGCACGATGCAGCGCAAGACCCACTTCGACAACGTGCCGGTCAAGCCGCAGCGCGTCTACGAAGAGATGAACGAGTTCTTCGGCAAGGACACCTGCTACGTCAGCACCATCGGCCTGTCGCAGATCGCCGGCGCGCAGTTCCTGCACGTCTACAAGCCGCGCCACTGGATCAACTGCGGCCAGGCCGGCCCGCTGGGCTGGACCATTCCGGCAGCCCTGGGCGTGGTCAAGGCCGACCCGAGCCGCCAGGTCGTCGCGCTGTCGGGCGACTATGACTTCCAGTTCATGATCGAAGAGCTGGCCGCCGGTGCGCAGTTCAACCTGCCGTACATCCACGTGCTGGTGAACAACTCCTACCTGGGCCTGATCCGCCAGGCGCAGCGCGGCTTCGAGATCGACTACTGCGTGCAGCTGGCTTTCGACAACGTCAACGCACCGGAGCTCAACGGCTACGGCGTGGACCACGTCGCGGTGGTGGAAGGCCTGGGTTGCAAGGCGATCCGCGTGTTCGACCCGAACCAGATCGGCGCCGCCTTCGCCCAGGCTCGCGAACTGATGCAGCAGCACCGTGTACCGGTGGTGGTCGAGGTCATCCTGGAGCGCGTCACCAACATCTCCATGGGTACCGAGATCAACGCGGTTAACGAGTTCGAAGAGCTGGCGCTCAAGGGGGTCGACGCACCCACCGCCATCTCGCTGCTGGATTGAGCCGCTGCCGGATTGATTAGCTGAACCGAACCCGGGAGTGCGCGGTAACGCCCTCTCCCCAACCCTCTCCCTGAAGGGAGAGGGGGCTGTTCGTGCGACATGCCACCAAGGAGTCAAAACAATGCCCCGTTTCTGCGCCAATCTGTCCATGCTGTTCACCGAGGTGGACTTCCTCGACCGTTTCGAAGCCGCCGCGCGCGCCGGTTTCAGCGGTGTCGAGTACCTCTTCCCGTATGACGTCGAGGCCGAGGTGATCAAGGCCCGCCTGGACGCCAACAAGCTCGAGCAAGTGCTGTTCAACCTGCCCGCCGGCGATTGGGCCAAGGGCGAGCGCGGCATCGCCTGCCACCCGGACCGCGTCGAGGAATTCCGCGCCGGCGTCGACAAGGCCATCGCCTACGCCAAGGTGCTGGGCAACACCCAGGTCAACTGCCTGGCCGGCATCCGTCCGCAGGGCTACGACTGCGCGACCATCGAGAACACCTTCCTGAACAACCTGGAGTACGCGGCGGGCAAGCTCGAAGCCGCGGGCATCAAGCTGGTCATGGAAATGATCAACACGATCGACATCCCCGGCTTCTACCTGCAGACCACCAAGCAGGCGCAGGACATCCGCGAGAAGGTCGGCAGCGCCAACCTGTTCCTGCAGTACGACATCTACCACATGCAGATCATGGAAGGTGACCTGGCGCGGACCCTCGAGAAGAACCTCGCCTCGATCAACCACGTGCAGCTGGCCGATAACCCCGGCCGCCACGAGCCGGGCACCGGCGAGATCAACTACCGCTTCCTGTTCGACCACCTGGACCGCATCGGCTACCGCGGCTGGGTCGGCTGCGAATACAAGCCCAGGACCACCACCGAAGCCGGCCTCGGCTGGCTGAAGAGCCACAACGTCGTTTGACCCGACTCACTTCGTAGGATGGCGTGGAGCGAAGCGATACCCATCGGTCCCTGCACCGCATGGTGATGGGTATCGCAAGCTCCACCCATCCTACGGCCAGCTCATCGACTCCCCGGGTACGCGGGGAGCCGGAAGCCCAACAAGAACAACCAGGAGAATTCCTCATGGCCAAAATCGGATTCATCGGCACCGGCATCATGGGCCTGCCCATGGCGCAGAACCTGCAGAAAGCCGGTCACCAGATCTTCGTTTCCACCCACCACGACGCAGCCCCCGCGGCGCTGGTCGAAGCCGGCGCCATCGGCCTGGCCAACCCCAAGGAAGTCGCCCAGGAAGCCGAGTTCATCATCGTGATGGTCCCGGACACCCCGCAGGTCGAAGACGTGCTGTTCCGCAAGGACGGCATCGCCGAAGGCGTGGGCCCGAACAAGGTGGTGATCGACATGAGCTCGATCTCCCCCACCGCCACCAAGACCTTCGCCGAGAAGATCAAGGCCACCGGCGCGCAGTACCTGGACGCCCCGGTCTCCGGCGGCGAAGTCGGCGCCAAGGCCGCTTCCCTGAGCATCATGGTCGGCGGCTGCCCGAACACCTTCGAACGCGCCCTGCCGCTGTTCCAGGCCATGGGCAAGAACATCACCCGCGTCGGCGGCAATGGCGACGGCCAGACCGCCAAGGTGGCCAACCAGATCATCGTTGCCCTGAACATCCAGGCCGTTGCCGAGGCCCTGCTGTTCGCCGCCAAGAACGGCGCCGACCCGGCCAAGGTGCGTGAAGCGCTGATGGGCGGCTTCGCCTCCTCGCGCATCCTCGAAGTGCACGGCGACCGCATGGTCAAGGGCACCTTCGATCCGGGCTTCCGCATCAGCCTGCACCAGAAGGACCTCAACCTGGCCCTGGCCGGCGCTCGCGAACTGGGCCTGAACCTGCCCAACACCGCCAACGCCCAGCAGGTGTTCAGCACCTGCGCGGCCATCGGCGGCAGCAACTGGGACCACTCCGGCCTGATCAAGGGCCTGGAGCACATGGCCAACTTCTCGATCCGCAAGGACTGAAGACGCGGCCGTAGGATGGCGTGGAGCGCAGCGATACCCATCAATCCCTGCACCACTTGGTGATGGGTATCGCAGGCTCCACCCATCCTACGTAGAGCAGGACGTAGGGCGCATAACGCCAGCGGCGTTATCCGCCACGGAGCAAAGTGACGGGCGAAGTTATGGGAGTGGCTTCGCCCGCCACGCTGCAAAGCGATTCGAACACCCGGCCGTAGGGAATCACGGCCTCGCCGGCCGGGGTGTTCGATTCCATCGCTGAGCCTTCTTCAGAAAGAAGCCTGAGCCATGGAACACCACAACAAGAATCATCGGAGCCTGACATGAGCCTCGACCCACGCGCCTTCCTGCGCGAGCTGTTCGACACCGCCATCGCCGCCGCGCATCCGGCCCAGGTACTGGCGCAGCACCTGCCCACCGACAAGGGCGGCCGCACCATCGTCATCGGTGCCGGCAAGGCCGCCGGGGCCATGGCCGAAGTCGCCGAGAAGCACTGGAAGGGTGAAGTCCAGGGTCTGGTGGTGGCGCCTTACGGCTACGGCGCGCAGTGCAGCAGCATCGAAGTGGTGGAAGCCTCGCACCCGGTGCCGGACGACGCCGGCGAGCGCGTTGCCCGTCGCGTGCTGGAACTGATCAGCGGCCTCTCCGAGAACGACCGGGTGATCTTCCTGCTCTCCGGTGGCGGCTCCGCCCTGCTCGCCCTGCCGGCCGAAGGCATCAGCCTCGATGACAAGCGCAGCGTGAACAAGGCCCTGCTGAAATCCGGCGCCGCCATCAGCGAAATGAACTGCGTGCGCAAGCACCTCTCGGCCATCAAGGGCGGCCGCCTGGCCCGCGCCTGCTGGCCGGCCAGCGTGTACACCTACGCGATTTCCGACGTGCCCGGCGACGAGGCTACGGTAATCGCCTCCGGCCCCACTGTGGGCGACCCGACCACCTCCGCCGACGCCCTGGCGATCCTCAAGCGCTATGGCATCGACGTGCCGGCGAACGTGCGCGCCTGGCTGGAAGACCCGCGCTCGGAGACCGTCAAACCCGGTGACGAATGCCTGTCGCGCAGCCACTTCAAGCTGATCGCCACGCCCCAGCATGCCATCGAAGCGGTGGCTGCCAAGGCCGAAGCCGCGGGCATCCCGACGCTGATCCTGGGCGACCTGGAAGGCGAGTCCCGCGAGGTGGCCAAGGTCCATGCCGGCATCGCCCGGCAGATCCGCAAGCATGGCCAGCCGCTGAAGGCGCCGTGCCTGATCCTCTCCGGTGGCGAGACCACCGTGACCGTGCGCGGCAACGGCCGTGGCGGACGCAATGCAGAGTTTCTCCTCAGCCTCACCGCCGACCTGAAAGGTGAACCGAACATCTGGGCCCTGGCGGGGGACACCGACGGCATCGACGGCATGGAAAGCAACGCCGGTGCCCTGATGAGCCCGTGCAGCTACAGCCGCGCCCTCAAGGCCGGCCTGAACCCGCTGCACGAGCTCGACAACAACAACGGCTACGGCTTCTTCGCCGAACTGGGCGACCTGGTGATCACCCGGCCGACCCGCACCAACGTCAACGACTTCCGCGCCATCCTGGTCCTCGAGAACGACAAATGACTCCGGATAAGAAAGTAAAAATTCTGGCCACCCTGGGCCCGGCGATCAAAAGCCGCGACGACATCCGCGCCCTGGTGGAAGCCGGCGCCAACCTGTTCCGCCTGAACTTCAGCCACGGCGAGTACAGCGACCACGCCCAGCGTTTCGCCTGGGTGCGCGAAGTGGAAGCCGAGCTGAACTACCCCATCGGCATCCTCATGGACCTGCAGGGGCCGAAGCTGCGCGTGGGTCGGTTCGCCGACGGCGCGGTGCAGTTGCAGAAGGGCCAGTCCTTCACCCTCGACCTGAACGACGCACCGGGCGACGACAAGCGCGTCACCCTGCCCCACCCGGAAATCATCCAGGCGCTGGAGCCGGGCATGAGCCTGCTGCTGGACGACGGCAAGATCCGCCTGCAGGTGCTCAACGCCCACGCCGATGCCATCGAGACCCGCGTGATGAACAGCGGCGAGCTGTCCGACCGCAAGGGCGTCAACGTCCCCGAAGCCGTACTCAAGCTCAGCCCGCTCACCGCCAAGGACCGCCGCGACCTGACCTTCGGCCTGGAGCTGGGCGTGGACTGGGTCGCCCTGTCCTTCGTGCAGCGCCCCGAAGACATCGAGGAAGCCCGCGAACTGATCGGCGACAAGGCCTTCCTCATGGCGAAGATCGAGAAGCCTTCGGCGGTGCAGTCCATCGAAGCCATCGCCAGGCTGTCCGACGCGATCATGGTTGCCCGTGGCGACCTGGGCGTGGAGATGCCGGCCGAGAGCGTGCCGGGCATCCAGAAGCGCATCATCCAGGTCTGCCGCCAGCTCGGCCGCCCGGTGGTGGTGGCGACCCAGATGCTCGAATCGATGCGCTTCTCCCCGGCACCGACCCGCGCCGAAGTGACCGATGTGGCCAACGCTGTCAGCGAAGGCGCCGACTGCGTGATGCTCAGCGCCGAGAGCGCCTCGGGTCAATACCCGCGCGAGTCCGTGGAGATGATGGCCAAGATCATCCGCCAGGTCGAAGCCGAGCCGGACTACCAGGCCCAATTGGAGATCAACCGCCCGGAACCGGACGCCACCGTCTCCGACGCCATCAGCTGCGCGATCCGCCGGATCAGCCGCATCCTGCCGGTGGCGGTGCTGGTGAACTACACCGAGTCCGGCGCCTCGACCCTGCGCGCCTCCCGCGAACGGCCCAAGGCTCCGATCCTCAGCCTGACGCCGCAACTCAAGTCCGCCCGCCGCCTGACCGTGGCCTGGGGCGTCCATTCGGTGGTCAACGCGCAGCTCGCCCATGTCGACGAGATCTGCTCCACCGCCCTGGACATCGCCCTGGCCCAACGCATGGCGCGCCGCGGCGACACCGTGGTGATCACCGCCGGCGTGCCCTTCGGCCAGCCGGGCAGCACCAACATGCTGCGGATCGAGACGGTGGCGCCGGCGTTGGAAGTTTGATGATTTGAGAAAGGCAAAGGCCCCTCTCCCCAACCCTCTGCCGCAAGCGGGAGAGGGAGTTACAGCGGCAGCAGGCGAAACGCCGGAATAACCCACAACGCCGAACTGCTCCCTCTCCCTTCGGAGCGGGGCGCGTAGCCAGGGCTGGGGAGAGGGAAACCAAGCGACAGGAGAGTCACCGAGTTCAGGAGCCACGCCCAAGCGCGTGCCTCCGCACCGAGTCACTCCCGGACGGACGGGGCCGGGAATACGGGGCCGCGTCCCCGTCCGTCCGGGTTTGACCTTGTTATGAATGCATGAGCACCGAATGCTTGTCGGTCCATGGCCCCCACGCAGCAACTCCCAATGCTGGCCATGGATTTTGGAGGTTGTTCGCGGTGATCCCGCGGACAGCCTCTTTTCTTTTTCCAGACCCGTGGCGCGGCCCCGTATGGCGGCGTCACAAGGTTCTCACGCAGCGCCCGCCGATGGGGCCTCGATGCCCCACACCCAACGAGGCGCTGCGGAGTCACTTTCAACTGCCCAGACCGCAAATGCCCCTGAACAAATTCGTCTCCACCCGGCTGATCGGCTTCGGCCAGATCTACCTGCAGGCCGACGCCCGCTTCGGCCTGATCCTGCTTGTGACCATCGCCTGGTCCGCACCGCAACTGCTGCCCGGCGCGCTGCTCGGTGCGCTGCTCGGTCCGCTCACCGCGTGCTTCGTGCGCGAGCCGCAGGCGGACATCGACGCCGGCCTGCACGACTACAACCCGATCCTCATCGGCCTGCTGCTGCCCTTCCAGTTCCAGTGGTCGCTGGGGCTGGCGATGCTGACCGTCGCCGCCATCCTCACCAGCGTCGCCGTGCAGGCCGTGCTGCTGCGCCAGTCGCATCGGCGCTTCGGCCTGCCGGCCTACACCTCGGCGTTCGTGTTGCTGGGCTGGGTCTCGGTCGCGCTGGGCAAGGCGCTGGGCTTCGCACCGGCGAGCGGCTTCGCCTGCCTGTCCTGCGGCGTGGCTGATCCACTGCTGGATTCGACAGCGCTGGGCTTGGGCGAAGTGATCTTCCTCGGCGAGCCGCTGGCCGGTCTGACCATCGCCCTGGGCCTGCTGCTAGTGGAACGCCGCGCCGCCTTCTGGGCGCTGGCCGGCGCCGCCGGTGCACTGGCCCTGGCGCCGCTATTCGACCTGCCGGCCGCCTCGGCGCAGGCCGGCCTGCTCGGTCTGAACGGCGCACTGGCCGGCATCGCCCTGTCGCTGCGATTCCGCAGCCCACTGGCGCCGCTGTGCGGCATCGTCCTGGCGGTACTGCTGCAACCCGGCTTCGCCCTGGTCGGCCTGCCCGCCTTCACCGCGCCCTTCATCCTCGCCTGCTGGCTGGTGATCCTCGGCCAGCGCGTGCTGGAAGCGCTGCTGCACCATCCGCGAAGGGAAAACAGCGGCCCGCGTGTATAGTCGAGGGCCCTTTTGCGGCGACGGATCGCACCAATGAACTTCGTGAAATACCAGGCCCTGGGCAACGACTACCTCGTCTATGCGGGCGACGCGCCGTTCGCCCTGAGCGCTGCGCAGATCGGTCGCGTCTGCGACCGCCACCACGGCGTCGGCTCCGACGGCATCCTGGTGGCTGATCACAGCGACGCCGCCTTCGGCCTGCGCATCCTCAATCCCGACGGCTCCGAAGCGGAGAAGAGCGGCAACGGCCTGCGCATCTTCTCCCGCTACCTGTGGGACTGCGGGCTGGTGGCGGATAAGGCATTCGACATCGTCACTGCCGGCGGCACCGTCACCAGCCAGGTGTCCGACGAGGGGCGCACCGTGGAAGTGTCCATGGGCCGCGCCGAGTTCGCCTGCGCGAAGATTCCAGTGCTGATCGACGCCCCCGAGGCCCTGGACTATCCGCTGGAAATCGACGGCGTGGCGCTGAAGATCAACGCCGTTTCCATGGGCAACCCGCACTGCGTGGTGTTCGTCGAGCAGACCAGCCGCGAGCTGGCCTGCCGCCTCGGCCCGCTGCTGGAAAACCACCCGCTGTTCCCCCGGCGCACCAATGTGCAGTTCGTCCAGTGGCTGTCCCGCGATGCGCTGCGCGTGGAAATATGGGAGCGCGGCGCCGGCTACACGCTGTCCTCGGGCACCAGCAGCTGCGCCGCTGCTTCGGCGGCGCGCAGGCTCGGCCTGAGCGACGAGCACATCGACCTGCATCTGGCCGGCGGCCTGCTGAAAATCCGTGTCGAAGACGACTTCAAGGTCACCATGCGCGGCGCGGTGCAGCGCGTCGCCGGCATCGACCTGGACCCGGAAGCCTTCGCCGACCTGGGCTGAATCGGAGGCTAATCCCGACGCGACCGGCATGGATCAATGCCGGTCCGTGCGCGCCCATCCAGACTGCAATCCATCACCGCCGATGCGCACTGATCGACGGGTAGCCGCGCATTTCCCGGCATCAGACGGCATAATCCGCGCCCTCACGCACCGGACAACCGGCGCGCTCCCATTCCCAAGCAGCGAAAGATGTCATGACGCTTCCAACTCCCACCCTCCTGCAGCGCCTCAAGGGCACCAGCCTGGTCCTGCGGATCTTCATCGGCATGCTCTGCGGCATCGCCCTCGCCGTGCTCTGGCCGCAAGGCGCCGCAGCGGTCGGCCTGCTCGGCAAGCTGTTCATCTCCGCCCTGAAGGCCGTGGCACCGGTGCTCGTGCTGGTGCTGGTGATGGCCTCCATCGCCAACCACAAGCAGGGCCAGCGCACCCACATCCGGCCGATCCTCATGCTCTACCTGATCGGCACCTTCTCCGCGGCGGTGATCGCGGTGATGGCCAGTTTCGCCTTCCCCTCGACCCTGGTGCTCAGTGCGCCGACCAGCGAACTGTCGCCGCCCGGCGGCATCGGCGAAGTGCTGCGCTCGCTGCTGTTCAGCGTCACCACCAACCCGGTGAAGGCACTGCTGGAGGCGGACTTCATCGCCATCCTGGCCTGGGCCATCGGCCTGGGGATCGCCCTGCGCCACGCCCGCCAGACTACCCGTGACCTGCTCGACGACATGGCCAATGGCGTGACGCTGATCGTCCGCGTGGTGATTGCCTTCGCCCCGCTGGGCATCTTCGGTCTTGTCGCCGGCACCATCGCCGAATCCGGCTTCGATGCGCTGATCGGCTACCTGCACCTGCTTGCCGTGCTGCTGGGCTGCATGCTGTTCGTGGCGCTGGTGGTGAACCCGCTGATCGTCTTCGCCAAGATCCGCCGCAACCCGTACCCGCTGGTGCTGATTTGCCTGCGCGAGAGCGGCATCACCGCCTTCTTTACCCGCAGCTCGGCGGCCAACATCCCGGTCAACCTGCAGCTGTGCGAACGCCTGGGCCTGCACGAGGACACCTACTCGGTATCGATCCCGCTGGGCGCCACCATCAACATGGCAGGCGCTGCGATCACCATCAGCGTGCTGACCCTGGCGGCGGTGCACACCCTGGGCATCGCCGTGGACCTGCCCACCGCCATCCTGCTCAGCGTGGTCGCCTCGATCTGCGCCTGCGGCGCCTCCGGCGTGGCCGGCGGCTCGCTGCTGCTGATCCCGCTGGCCTGCGGCCTGTTCGGCATTTCCAGCGAAGTGGCGATGCAGGTGGTGGCGGTCGGTTTCATCATCGGCATCCTCCAGGATTCCGCCGAGACCGCACTCAACTCCTCCACCGACGTGCTGTTCACCGCCGCGGCCTGCATGGCCGAGGGCGACGTGGACGAGCCCCAGGCAGGCGAACGCGCCTGATCCTCCCGCCGGGGCGGACGATGCCCCGGCTCCCCTCCGGCTCCACCGTTCGTCGGCCATCCAGGCGCGTCTTTTTCCCGCTCAACCCGTTCCTCTCGCCCGCTTCGTCACAAGCGGCATGGACGGACGCCATGGAGGCGTTCCGCAGTGCCGGCCGCTTTCCAGGCCACGAGGTGAGCCCATGCCCTTTCGATTCCACCCACTGATCCTCGCCATGGCCGGCGCGCTGGCCAGCCCCTCGCTGCTGGCCGCACCGCAGGTGGCCGACAGCCGCATCAGTGCGGTTACGGTCTACACCGACCGTGCCATAGTCACCCGCACCTCCACCCTGCAGTTGCCCGCCGGCCAGCACGAGATCGCGCTGGAGCAGTTGCCCCTGCGCATCGACGACAACAGCCTGCAGGCTTCGCTCAGCGCCAGCGCCGCCGCGACCCTGCTCGACGTCAGCAGCGCGCCGCAGCTGTCACCTCCGTCCGAAGACAACCGCCTGCAACAGCTGGAGGCGCAGCTGCGCGATATCCAGCGGCAGGAGCGCGAAATCAGCGACCGGGGCAGCGTGCTGGAGAACCAGAAGCAGTTCCTCGCCGACATCCAGGCCAGCAGCACCAAGCCGGGCAAGAACCAGGCGCTGCCGAGCATCGACGAGCTGAAGAACCTGCTGCAGATGAGCGAGGGCAACCTGGGCCGCATCCTCGACGAGCAGCGCAAGCTCGACCAGCAGGGCGAGGAGCTGCAGCAGCGCAAGCAGGAGCTGGAGAACCAGCGCAGCCACCTGGCCGGGGACGGCACCCACTACAAGCGCGCGATCCTTCGCGTGGCGCTGGAGAAGCCTGCGCAGGTCCGACTGCAGCTCAGTTACACGCTCTACGACGCCTCCTGGCGCCCGGCCTACGATGCCCGCCTGCGCGATGGCGAAGAGCAGATCGAGATGACCTACCAGGGCATCGTGCGGCAGAGCAGCGGCGAGGACTGGACCGATGTCGACCTCACCCTGTCCACCGCCCGCCCCAACCTGGGCAGCAGCGTGCCGGCGCTTTCGCCGTGGTTCGTCGACACCTTCGATCCGCGCACGGTAATGGCCGCCCGGCCCGCCCCGGCGCCAGCCGCGCCGATGGTGGCGCTGGAGGCGAAGAAGGCCCAGCGCTTTGCCGCCGACGAGATGGCCATGGCCGGCTCCCTGGCTGAAATGGCGGAGGTGCCCGTCGCCGTCGCCGAAGTCAGCGGCGCCACCACCAGCGCTTCCTTCCATATTCCGACCCGCGCCACGCTGAACAGCGACGGCAGCTCGCAGAAGGTAGCCATCGCCCAGTTCAAGCTGCCGGCGACCTTCCGCTACCTGGCCACGCCGTCGCTGCGCGAAGCCGCCTACCTGCAGGCCGACACCCGCAACGCCAGCGACTATCCGCTGCTGCCGGGCACGCTCAACACCTACCTGGGCAACACCTTCGTCGCCAGCGGCCAGTTGCGCGCGGTGATGCCGGGAGAGACCTTCGAACTGGCCCTGGGAGGCGACGAGGCCATGTCGATCAAGCGCAAGCTGGTCAACCGCTACACCGACTACACCGGCCTGACTGGCGGGCGCAAGCGCATCACCTACGAGTTCCGTATCGACGCGCAGAACAACCACAAGACCGAGCAGCGCCTGCAGTTCAAGGACCAGCTGCCGGTCTCGCGCAACGAGCAGATCAAGGTCGCCCTGCTGGAGCCCGAAGGCCAGGCGGCTGCCCGCGAGGACGACGGCAAGCTGCTGTGGGACTGGCAGCTGAAACCGGGCGAGAAGCGCAGCACCACCTTCAAGTTCAGCGTGGAATATCCGAAGGAGCTGGAAGTCAGCGGGCTGGACTGAGAGCCGGCGTGCAGTCATTGCCCGGCCAGCCTGCCAGGCTGCCGGGCAAACTTCTTCCGCATGGCCGCGGGTACCTGGTGAGGCGCCCGGACGAACGCCGGTGCCCGCATAAGCAAATAGCCTTTAAGTATTTAATTGGCATATAACCTGTCGGCATAATCGACACCCAACAACACTGCCAAAAGGAACTGCTTGTGAAACGTCTGTTCAGCGCCTCGCTGCTGGCCGCCGGCCTCGCCCTGGCCTCCGCCGCCCAGGCCGCCCAGCCCCTGCTCAACGTCTCCTACGACGTGATGCGCGACTTCTACAAGGACTACAACGCCGCCTTCCAGAAACACTGGCAGGCCGAGAAAGGCGAGAAGATCACCATCCAGATGTCCCACGGCGGTTCCAGCAAACAGGCCCGCGCGGTGATCGACGGCCTGCCGGCCGACGTCATCACCATGAACCAGGCCACCGACATCGATGCCCTGGCCGACAACGGCGGCCTGGTGCCCAAGGACTGGGCGACCCGCCTGCCGAACAACAGCGCGCCCTTCACCTCCGCCACCGTGTTCATCGTGCGCAAGGGCAACCCCAAGGGCCTGAAGGACTGGAACGACCTGGTGAAGCCGGGCGTGCAGGTGGTGGTGCCGAACCCGAAGACCTCGGGCAACGGCCGCTACACCTACCTCTCCGCCTGGGGCTACGCGCAGAAGCACGGCGCGGATGAAGCCAAGGCCAAGGAATTCGTCGCCCAGCTGTTCAAGAACGTCCCGGTGCTGGACACCGGCGGCCGCGCAGCGACCACCACCTTCATGCAGAACCAGATCGGCGACGTGCTGGTAACCTTCGAGAACGAAGCCGAGATGATCGCACGCGAATTCGGCCGTGGCGGCTTCGAAGTGGTCTACCCGAGCGTCTCCGCCGAGGCCGAGCCGCCGGTGGCCGTGGTCGACAAGGTGGTCGACAAGAAAGGCACCCGCGCCGAAGCCGAGGCCTACCTGAAATACCTGTGGTCCGACGAAGGCCAGACCATCGCCGCCAACAACTACCTGCGCCCGCGCAACCCGGACGTGCTGGCCAAGTTCTCCGACCGCTTCCCGAAAGTGGACTTCTTCTCTGTGGTGAAGACCTTTGGCGACTGGCGCACCGTGCAGAAGACCCACTTCGCCGACGGCGGCGTGTTCGACCAGATCTATACCCCGAACTGATTCCAGGGTTGGGCGTAGGAGCGGACTCCGTCCGCGATGGCTCGACCACCGGCCCTGCGGCCGAATCGCGGATGAATCCGCTCCTACGAAAACACGAAAGCCGGAGCTGCCCAGCAGCTCCGGCTTTTTTCATGGCACAGAGTCAACTTGTAGGAGCGAGCTTGCTCGCGAACCCGCCCAGCTC